>CAVHFU010000001.1:0-44771 GCA_963635575.1 bacterium
CCTTTAGCCTACCTTTATACTCACTTTTATAATTCTTCTAAAATCTTTTTTCTTAACCGTAACTTTAAGGTTGCCATAAGTAAAACCTTCACCCTCAGCAGGAATTCTTCCAAGTTGCTCTATAATCCATCCGCTAACGGTTGTTATATCAGGGAATTTGTTCTCCAAATCAAAGAATTCAAAAAACTTGTCGAGGTTTAATCCACCAGTCACACAATATTCGTCATTTGCGACCTTTTCTATTTCCGGATTAACTTTATCGTGTTCATCCCAAATTTCTCCGACAAGCTCCTCTAAAACATCTTCAAGCGTAACAATTCCCATAGTTCCGCCATACTCATCAGCCACAATCGCCATATGTGACTTAGAATGTTGTAAAAGTTTTAACAGTTTCGAAATCTTTATGGTTTCACTAACAAACTGAACAGGTTTTATTATGCTAATAACAGATTGTTTTTTATGTATAACAAATTTATTAAAATCTTTTTCATTTATAATTCCAACTATATCATCTATATCTTCATCATAAACAGGGAATCTCGAAAAACCGCTTTCGAAAATTTTCTCCTGTATTTCATTAACAGACTCGTTTTTTTGGATAGCTATAACGTCAACTCTCGGAGTTAGAATATCTACTGCCTCAAGGTTATTAAAACCAATAGCATTTCGAATTATTTCCCCCTCTTGTTCATTAAACTCACCTTCCTCTTCAGCCTCTTGAACAATGTTTAATAGTTCTTCTTCTGTATCTAGCTCCTCTTTCTTAAAAATTTTATCCACAATGCCACGAATTTTCCCAAAATGTTGTTCATTATCTTCTTCTGACATAACTGTATCCCCTTTCAAAAAAACTTTCATCATACATATCGGCAATTTTTACGAGAAATTAATTCCTCACGTTTTTTCTACAAGTAGCATACGTTATTCGCTTTATTAAAAAAAAGCTACGCAAGAAAACCTGCGTAGCAAAATTTATTTATTCCATATCAATACAGGTTGCTTCAACTAAGCATAAAAGCAATTGTAATAAACTTGCCAAAGCAAATATAAAGAAAAATCCAAGAATTCCAAACAATATTGCAATAGTAACTCCAGTAGTAGCATTAAGAATAGCAAGTATTATAACCGCTAATAATATTGTGCCAATTGCACCAATCGCCAAGCATTTCCCATTTTCACAGACACATTCACTAGCTTCATCTTCCGAGAATAATGCCATTAGTATTAATAAAACTATCGCGAGCAATCCAATTCCGAAAGCAATCCAAATTATCGGAAGAAAATTAGTAATAACTTCGGCATTAACTAAAACTCCGGTAATGATGCCAAACACTATGCCTATAATCGTGGGAATTATACACCTTCCGCATCTGCACTCACACATAATTAATTCCCTCCTCGTAGGTTTAGTACCTACAATACATAATATACATGTTTTGTGCAAACTGTTACTATTTACTAATTATATATGATCTTTGGGAAAAAATATCCCCATTGGTATTTACATATAGTTATTTCAGGATTTTCAGGTACTCTTGCAATAATCTCGGCAACTTCATCTCCATCCAAGTCAGCTAACTCAACTATTTTATCAAGAGTGTATTTCTTATCCTTTAAGTTAACCACTGTGGTAATAACCTCATCTTCACTATCAAAAGCAATAATTCTTGTTCCATTATTATCATCCGAAAAACAAACTATTTTTTCATCCTTTTGGTCATTATCTAAATCAACACTAATTGCTGTATAAGTTTCATATTTCCTTAATAAAGAATGTCTTTCAAAAAAGTTTTCACCTAAATCATTTATTCTTTCTGTTTTTGGAGCTTCAATACTTCTATTATCCGAAAAACTCAACTTGCTTTCTGCATTTATCTTTTGGGATTTACCATTTCCTCTACTTATTAACTTATAGTCGCCAACTTCGTTCTTTACCTCATAACCATCATAAAAAACTTTAGCATCCGAATAACTGTATACATCATTTTCATAATTAAACGCTGGTGAGAATTTAGAAGTTTTAGCACTATATTCTTTATCAGTAAGAAGCACAATTTCTCCCTTGGTTGTTAAAGTATAAATTTTATAGTTAGATTCTTCTCCATTTCTTGATGCAATATAAGAAAAATCAAGCATTCCATCTTTATTATAATCCTTAAAAAATATTCCGTAATCGTTGCAATTAGAAATATCTATACTTTCAGCAACCTTCTTTTGACTAACAAGCATATTCCTATACAAAAAGTCAATAACAATATCTCCAACATTATTATTTGCATTACAAAATTCAACCACAAATGTGTAATTATCAATATCCTTAGAGAAAAGAAGTTCACCCGAAAATCTATAAACATTTGATATATTATCTATAACATTGTTGTTTCTATTGTTTAACTCATCACCAAGTAAAATAGAAAGGATAACACCAATAATGATCAATGTAATTACAAGGGTAATAACTACTATTCCAAGTACCTTTTTCCACTTTTTTAATGGAGCTTTTTTTTCAACCTTTACTTCTACTTTTTCATCAACCTTCTTTTCTTCATCCATTGCCATTTCCTCCTTCTAAGATTTTTGTAACCTCCACTTTCATATGTTTATTACCACCATAAACTCCCTCTATTAAAACATGTGTTGGTTTTGTATCTTTACTTGGTTGTACAAACTGAACTACCTTAGGTTCTATTTTATGATTTCGCATCGCACATAAAATATCGCAAAGTCTATCCGGTCTATGTATCATAAAAAATTTGCCAAGAGGTTTTAATAACATAGCAGACGTATAAATAATATCATCTAAATTACATAATATTTCGTGTCTAGCAATAGCCTTAGTATCCGCCTCATTTACTACCCCGCATCCTGCATTTCTATACGGTGGATTGCAAGTAACAACATCAAACTTCGACTTACCTAAAACTGACGGCATATTTTTTAAATCATCATTTATAATTTTTAATTTCTCTTGAAGATTATTTAGTTTCACATTCTCATCTGCGAGCTTCGCAACCTTTTCTTGAATTTCCACACCTATAATCTCCTGTGCCGGAACTTTGGCAGAAAGTAATACCGGTATAATTCCGTTTCCAGTACATAAATCCACTATACGCGCACCAACTTTACAGTACACGAAATTAGCAAGCATTACAGCATCAATTCCAAAGCAAAACATATCTGTATCTTGAATTAATTTAAGCCCATTTATTCCCAAATCATCAATTCTTCTCATTTTTATCTTCCTTGCCAGTTGCAAAATGTCCCATTATTTTTATCACTAAATATAAAATGGTCAAAACCACAAAAACGGCCAGCATGCCGACACCCATAATCTTTAATCCGGCATTTAGATTTTCTTCCATAGTCATAGAATCAAGTTTATTATTTGTTTCTATTGTTGTTATTTGGGCCTCTAAATTGTCCTTCAAAACATAAATTTGAGTTGATTCATCAGTCGAGTCAATTATTCCAATATTTTCCGTATTATCAAGCATCCACGTTCATCCCTTTCCTATAAAAATAGTTGTGCCAAAGCAATAATGCATCCTCCGGCAATGGCAGAACCAAGTTGCCCGGAAACGTTTGCACTTACTGCTTGCATTAAAATAAAGTTGCTAGGATCTTCATCATGTGCAATTTTTTGAACAACACGTGCCGACATAGGAAACGCAGAGACACCAGCCGCACCAATCATAGGATTTATCTTCTTTTTTAAGAATAAATTCGCAATCTTCCCGAATATAACACCTGAAGCTGTCCCGAAAATAAACGCACATAATCCCATTAAAAGTATCATTAATGTTTGAGGTTTTAAGAATGACTCAGCGGTCATTGTAGAACCGATTGTAATACCTAAAAGTAATGTGACTAAGTTAGATAATTCGTTTTGGGCAGCAGTAGATAATTTTTCTAATACTCCGCAAACTCTTATTAAGTTACCGAACATAAGTAATCCTACTAAACTTACACTCATAGGAGAAATAATACCCGCAACTAAAGTAACAATTATAGGGAAAAGTATTAATAACCACTTTGGAGCTGGTTCTTCCACATATTCCATTTTTATTCGACGTTCTTTTTTTGTTGTAAGTAACTTTATTACAGGTGGTTGAATAATAGGAACTAACGCCATATATGAATATGCTGCAACTGTAATTGCAGGAAGTAATAATGGTGCTAGTCTGTTAGCAACATAAATTGACGTAGGTCCATCAGCAGAACCAATTATTCCAATTCCACATGCTTCAAAAATATTAAACCCAAGTGCTATTGCCATTAAAATTGTTAAGAAAATTCCCATTTGGGCAGCCGCACCGAAAAATATCATAAAAGGATTTTTTAGAACTGGTGTGAAATCTACCATAGCGCCTATTGCTATAAAAATCAAAACAGGAAATATCTCTGTTGTAATTCCTATATTATACATAAGTTTCAAAAATCCCGGTTCTTCAGCGGTTCCGATAACTGCTGAAAATGGAATGTTGGCTAAAATAGCTCCAAATCCTATAGGTAGTAATAACATTGGCTCATATTGCTTCTTTATAGCTAGCCAAATCAAAATTCCACCTATTAAAAACATTACTCCGGTTTGCCAAGTTAGGCCTGTAAACCCTTTTAATAACTCTTCCATTTTTCATCCTCCGTAAAAAATTATAAATTTTCTGCACCAAAAGAATTAGGCAGCAATTCCTCCATATCAAATATCTTAACTTCTTTACCTGTTTCATTTACCGCTATAAAAACAGTATCTTTATTACAGAAATCCTTTAACCTTTGTCTGCATCTTCCACACGGTGTACAGAAATTCTCTGCATTTAAGTCACGATTTTCAGGCTTTCCGAAAGTAACAACATATTTAATCGGACTTCTCTCCGAAAGTAAATACGAAGAAATTGCACCAACCTCAGCACAAGTAGAATCCCCATTTGCCGGTTCCCAATTCACACCCAAAAAGCACTCACTGTTTTCATCAATTATAGCCGCACCAACATTATACTTATAATACTCTGAAACAGATTTCTTAGAAATAACAATCAACTCATCAATTATATCCCTCATTAAATCAGGTAGCTCTTCGACCAACTTCCTCTCCATTTATTTGTCCTCCTTATTTATTTTGTAATTTCTGGCTAAAAACATTCCATCTTTATACCCCTGGATACTATTATCATTATCCGCATTTTTCAGCCTTTTAGCTGCAAGTAAGCAATACCCTTCTTCTCTTTCAATACCACAAAAGCGTCTATTTAATTTTTTAGCCACAACTGCCGTAGTTCCCGAGCCTAAAAATGGATCAAAAACCATATCTCCTTCATTAGAAGAAGCTAAAATCAGCTTTGCAATAAGTTTTTCTGGCTTTTGAGTAGGATGCTCTGTATTCTCCGGCATAGACCAATACGGAACTGTAATGTCAGTCCAAACATTTGCCGGATGAGTAAATCTAAATTTTCCCCCATTTTCATAAAACCAGTCTTTAGCCTTACCCTCTTCATCTTTATATGGAGCAATAACCTTCTTTTTAACCTTCACAGAATTTATATTAAAAACATAATCCTTGTCATCCATCGTGCAAAAATATATATCTTCAATATTATTCTTCCAGTTTTTATCACTCCCCCGACCTTTTTCTCGCTCCCAAGTAATTCTATTTTTTATGTGAAAGTACTTGCTTAACACTTGGTAGTACAAAGGAGACGTTTTCCAATCACCGCAAAAATACAAAGTTCCATTCGGCTTCATTATTCTAGGTAACTCCTTTACCCATTTTTCAAGCCATTTGATATACTCATTATCATTTGCCCTATTAAACTTAGTACCATCATACTCCTTTGTTAAATTATATGGTGGATCCACCACTAATAAGTCAACAAAATTATTAGGTAAGCTTTTAAGTTGGCTAAAAGTATCTCCATTAATTACTTTATTCTCAAACTCGTTATCTTTTGCTAAAAACTCTTCAAATAAATTATCTTTTTCATTATATATGTTTTCTATTTTTAGTGTTTTATTCCGACTCATTTTCATTCCTCTTAATCCATTTTTACGAACTCAATTTCTTCATCAGTACTTGGCCCGATTTTATATGTAGCCACAGTGCTTCCCTGCGTAATTTTTATCTCATATTCAGGATTTGTAGACGGTCTGTCATAGTTTAGCATAAGTCCGTAATTAGGAGTAATCTGTTCATCAATTAAAACAGCATCGTCTTTATTACTTGGTACATAATCCTCTTCAAAATCATCCCACATAAGTTCTGTTACAGTTATTCTTCCACCTACTTCAAATGGTAAAACAAGCAAATTTCCTTTTGCTTTATTACCTAAAACATAATATCTAATCGGTACTTTTATTTCATTTATCTCATCTGAATCTAATTCATCTTCGTAATTTCTAATTGCAAAAACTCTTGCTACCTTTGTATTAGGTTTATTTATCTTTAAAACTTTAGGCAACTCGTTTTCAGGGAAATTATTGTTGATAATTTTTACCGGTTTATCCGGATCAACAGTAGGTACTAAATAAACATATGACCCAATGGCTACAACAACTAAAGCCAATACACAAATTACTGCAATTAAAATTTTTTCCTTCATAATAAATTCCTCCCAGAATAATACTCTACAACTAATTTTATCGGTATTTTACAAAAAAAACAATAGATATTTCTTCATTTATATCCATATATTTTGCATTGATACCAAAATAGCCATTATGTTACTATTTAAATAGAAAACACCAAGGGAGTTGGTCATATGAAGTATCTAAAAAAAATAGTAGTATCATTAGTCGTACTGCTACTGTTTTTCCAGTTATCCAATGCAAGTAGTAATATTAGCATCAAAGTAAATGGAAAGTATCTCTCCCCGGATGTCCCTCCATTTATAACAAACTCATCTACTTATGTTCCTATTCGATTCATCTCTGAAGCTCTAAACATTAACAACATTAGCTGGGATGCAGTATCCAGAACGGTAACAATAAAAAGTGATGATAAAACCCTAGTATTATTTGTCAATAAAAACTATGCATATATAAATAATGAATATATACGCCTTGAAAACAATGCATTAATATCAAGCTCTCGCACATTCGTACCGGTAAGATTTATTTCTGAGTGTTTTAATGCATATGTCGATTGGGATGATTCTACTCAAACTGTACTTATAAGTTCAACTTCTTTAGATAATTCAGATGATTCTTTATATTGGTTATCCAGAATTATCGAAGCTGAAGCCAGTGGAGAGCCATTTAAGGGCAAAGTTGCAGTTGGTGAGGTAATTCTTAATCGTGTAAAATGCGAAGAATTTCCAAATACAATATGGGGAGTAATCTTCGACAAAAGCTTCGGAATACAGTTTGAGCCGGTAGAAAACGGAGCAATCTACAATACTCCATCAGAAGATAGTATATTAGCGGCAAAAACTGCATTAAACGGTTCTAATTATGTAGGTGAATGTTTATATTTTCTAAATCCGACAATGGCCAAAAGTACATGGATAACGAAAAACAGGGAATATTATACAACTATTGCAAACCATGAATTCTACATTTAGCACAAAATTAGATACAATTTATTACGCATCAAAATAATTACTAATTTCTCTAAGCCCCTCAAAATTCTTTTGCCTATGGTACTCATATACAGCAATTGCAACAGAATTAGATAAATTAAGCGAACGCGTATCACCTAGCATCGGAATTCTAACACATCTATCCATATTCTTTAATAATAAATCTTCCGGTAACCCCTTAGACTCTTTTCCAAATAGCATAAAAGCATCATCAGGATACTCCACCTCTGTATGATTTTTCTTAGATTTAGTAGAAAAGAAAAACATTTCTTTACCTTTATGAATATCTAAAAATTCCTGTAAATTTTCATAATAATGTACCTCTAAATCCTTCCAATAGTCCATTCCGGAACGTCTTAAGTACTTATCCGTAACTTCAAATCCTAAAGGTTTCACAAGGTGTAATATAGAACCGGTGGCAACACAAGTTCTCCCTATATTCCCTGTATTTTGAGGAATTTCTGGTTCAACTAAAACAATATTCAATGCCATATATATTTCATTCCTTTCAAAAAAATCACATAATTTCAACCAAGAAATTATATGACTTTTTTGTATTTTTTTCAAGTCTACAAAGTATCATTAATTAATATTGTTTTTGAATCCGGATACCACTCTACATCTGAATTAAGTGCCTCAGAAATAGCTCTAAGTGGTACTAATGTACGATTACCCACTATCTTTGCCGGTACATCAATTGTTTTTTCTTTACCATTTACCAGCATTTTATTGCTATCTATTTTTAAGAAAATACTGCTTTTTCCTTTTGTAACCGTTATAGTTCTTCCCTCGCCGTTCCAAATAACTTCAGCATCCAATGCTTCAAATATAGCTCTCATAGGCACTAGTGTTCTCGAATTTTCTATAAACGGTTTTTGGTCAAATTTCACCTTATCCCCATTAACAAACACTTTTATTTCATCGTTTTTGTAATACTTTTTAACTATATTCCAAACATATTTATCGCTTAGCATAGAACTATACCTGTAATGAATTTCGCCAGCCACATTTATATATGTATCATTTAACTTTAGTTGCTTTTCTATTTCTTTTCCTCTATACCAAACACTTTTACTGCTTACCCCAACAGATTTATAATCTGCCAAGCCAATGTATAACTTTGTTCTAGAACCGCTTGCCACATTATTCCACCAGCTAAGTAACTCAGCATAGTTTGCGCTCTTATGTCCTACTTCCCAATAAATTTGCGGAGCAATATAATCAATCCAGTTATTTTGTACCCATTTTCTCGTATCCGCGTAATGAGAATTATACGATTCTGTACCCTTAGTATTACTTCCAAGAGAATTACTTGATGAATTCATCCAAATTGCAAAAGGACTTATTCCAAAAGAAACGTTTTTATTTGCCTTATGAACTGCCTCACTTATTTCTTGAATTAGTAAATCAACGTTATTTCTTCTCCAGTCTCCTATATCGCTAAAGCCACTTCCATATTTATTATAGGCTTCTGCATCATTAAAAGATGTTCCCGGATAAAAATAATCATCTATATGTATGCCGTCTATTTGATAATTTTTAACTATTTCTACTGCACCATCTGCCACCATTTTTCTTACTTCAGGTATTCCCGGATTAAAGTAATAATTTCCATCTGAATATTTCACTACATACTCAGGATGCTTTTTTGCAGGACTTTCTGAACTTATTGACGCATACTCTTCGTCTCCATTTTTAGTTATTCTATATGGATTAATCCACGCATGAATCTCGATGCCTTTTTTATGAGCCTCTTCCACTAAAAAGGTTAAAGGATCAAAACCATCTAACGGTGCAAGTCCGTTTTGTCCGGTCAAATACTTACTCCATGGAAAAATATCCGATTCATAAAAAGAATCTGCCGACGGTCTTACCTGAAAAAAGACTGCATTATATCCCATTTCAGATATATTACTGAGTATCGTTTTTATTTCAGTTTTTAGTGTATTCGCGTCTGCCGTTGGTGATGATGGATAATCTAAATTGTAAACTGTTGCCACCCAAATTCCTTTCATATCATCACTTATGTACGCTTTAGAAATTGAAGTAAAGCATATATAACACATAACTATAAAAAATATAATCCTCTTCATAGGCATTCCCCTTAAAATTTATTTCAATAGTTATTTCTATTTAGAAAAAAGAAGTCCTTTAGGAAGTTTTAGACAAAAAAATGAGGTGGATAAAATCCACCTCGTTCCCACTATCTTATACTCTCAATCTTATGGATCCAAGCATAAAAATCTTCTGTTTCTTCTTCAATTGCCGCTATAACTCGAGTTATAAATTCCTCAAGTTCATACACTTTAGCATATGAACTCGCCATAATAGACGAATACATTTTTTTCTTTTCATTTATGGCTTCCCTAACAAATTTCTTGTACCACTCTATCTCTTCTTCAACTTCTTGTTTTTCTTCCGAATCCTCTTCGGCTTCAATAAGTTTTTCTGCAACTTTAAGCCGATAAGTAATTTCCAAAGCATCATCAAAAGTTCTTAAGAGAATACTCTCTCCATTACCCTTCAGGATTAACTTTGCCGCTGCAAAATTAACCTTGCCATTATCCATAAGTGCAAAATACTTATTCATGGTACTCCTCCTATAAAAAAAATTAAAAGGTCGCAATATGCTAAATTCCTCATTTATTATATACGAGTACTACGTTATTGTCAACCACCTTTTTATATTGCAAAATTTCCCATAAAATTAATTAGTATACAACACACAATACCAACAATAGTCGGCAATAAAAAAGCAACAATCATCCACTTAACACTATTGGTTTCTTTTTTTATAGTAAGTAGTGTTGTAGCACAAGGAAAATGAAATAAAGAAAATGTCATAGTACAAAATGCAGTAACCCACGTCCAACCGTTATCAACTAATATGTTTTTTAACACCTCTAAACTTTCATATTCCATAAGCATACCGGTAGACATATACGACATAAGCATAACCGGAATAACAATTTCATTAGCAGGAATACCTAAAATAAATGCTAAAAGTATTGTTCCATCTAAGCCCATAATTCTCGCAAATGGTTCTAGAGCTGTTGTACAGCAACTTAAAATACTAGCTCCTCCAACACTCACATTTGCTAAAATCCAAATAAAAAAACCAGCAAGAATTGCAACAACTACTACACGCCCCAAAACCGAAAGTGTCTTATCAAAAATCGAGCGAACAATAACTTTTAAAAACTGTGGCCGTCTATATGGCGGTAATTCCAATGTAAAAGATGACGGCTCACCTTTTAATAATGTATGAGATAAAAATTTAGATACAATAAGTGTTGCGAAAATACCAATTAAAATTACTAAAGTAAGTAATAATGCTGACATAAACGAATTAAACGCACCGAAACTTGACGCAAAAAACATAGAAATAATTGCTATTAACGTAGGAAATCTTCCGTTACACGGTACAAAATTATTTGTAAGCACTGCAATTAGTCTTTCTCTCGGCGAATCTATAATTCTGCAACCAATTACACCACATGCATTGCATCCAAAGCCCATACACATTGTAAGAGCCTGTTTCCCATGAGCACAAGCCTTTTTAAAATATTTATCCATATTAAAAGCTATCCTTGGTAAATATCCCGAATCCTCAAGTAGTGTAAAAAGCGGGAAAAATATCGCCATAGGCGGTAACATCACAGACACAACCCATGCAAGAGTTCTATACATTCCATAAACAATAGCCTTTGCAAACGCAATTGGAATTTTTACTTTAATCAAAAACTCGTATATCGGTTCTTCAATTCCAAACAGTACTTTAGAAATAAGCCCTGACGGATAATTCGCGCCAACAATAGTAATCCAAAAAACAACTCCAAGTAGTAAAAGCATAATAGGAATTCCAAAGCGCTTGGAAGTTAAAATTCTATCTAATTTTCTATCTCTTTCATTGTATTTTGAATCTTCAATTTTAACACAAACCTTGTATATTCCTTCTGCCTTCTTAATAACGGACGTAACCAAACTATCCCTTATTTCATCTTTTTTAATTCCGTTCTCCTCAAGATATAAGTATAATTCTTCTAATTTTTGACTTATCTTAGGTACTTTCATAACATCTATACCTAAGCATTCTTTTATCCTGCTCCCTAAAGTTTCATCATAATCTAAAAGTTTTAAGGAAAGCCATCTAGTATTAAGTTTTCCCTTAGAAATGTCCCTTAATCTCTCCTCTAGTTCAGAAATTGCGTACTCTATTCTTTCATCATACTTTACCCTAACTTTAAACCTTCTTTTTTCACTTCCAATTAGTTTTGAAGTTTTTGCTATAAGTTCTTTAATTCCCTTTCCTTGTCTCGCCTCAGTTCCTACAACCGGTACACCCAGTTGCAAAGATAATTCATCTAAATCTATATTTATTTTTTTCTTTCTCGCTTCATCCATTAAATTAACGCATACAACCATATTGTCTGTCACTTCTGCTATTTGTAAAACTAAATTCAAATTTCTCTCAAGAGACGTAGCATCTATAACTACAATTGTAGCGTCTATGTCCCCAAAACAAATAAAATCCCTTGCGATTTCCTCTTCATACGAATTTGCAAGAAGTGAATATGTACCCGGAACATCTACCAAAGTATAATTATATATTCCATCACTATAACTGCCCCTCGCATTAGCAACCGTCTTGCCGGGCCAGTTACCTGTATGTTGTTTAAGTCCTGTCAATGCATTAAAAACCGTACTCTTGCCAACATTCGGATTACCGGCTAAAGCAATAGTCTTTTGCTTTAACTTCTTATCCGAGAACATAGCAATTGTCTTACGAAAAAAACTCATACATATCCCTCTTTTCTGAGATATTATATGAGTTCTTTTCAAAACTTGTTAATATATGAAATCGGACTAATCCGTCTCAAAAATCGATTTTTATTTTCTTGGCATCTTCACCACGAATAGCAACAATAGTCCCACGAATTAGGTAAGCAGTAGGGTCACCCGAAGGACTACTAAATAAAGCCGTAATAAATGCACCCGCAGTAAAACCCAAATCCAATAATCTTCTTTTATTTTTCTCGTAAGACACAAGAGATACAACTTTTCCGGTACACCCAATCGGTAAATTATCTAGTGTATCCATAGCTATCTCCATTCCATCTTTTCTTATTTCATACTTTATTATATGCTTTACACAAATTATTGTTAACTCTTACTTTAGCATAATATAAGCTGCCATTCTGCCGGAATCCTTATCGCCCTTTCTATACGAGTAAAATCTTTCCGAATTACAAACCGTACAAATTCCCTTACACTCAATATTTTCTCGTCTTATACCACACTCAAGCAGCATTTGGATATTTGCATTCCATAAATCAACATATAATTTCCCGTTATCCTCAAATGCTCCAACAGGAAGTAACTTTTTAAACTGGCTGTATACATCCTCATTAACCTCAAAGCAACAAGGTCCAATAGAAGGTCCTATTCCCACTAAGATATCATCAGTCTTTGAACCATACTTATTCACCATTTCTCGGACTGCCTCTCTACCTATAAACTTTATCGTTCCCTTCCACCCGGAATGAACAGAAGCGATAACCTCCTTTTCAGGATCAAAAAGCAAAAGAGGTACACAATCAGCATAGCAGGTAGCAAGTAACTTTCCTTTGCAATTAGTCATAAGACCATCATATTCTAATATGTTATTTTTAGTATTCTCGTCAATAATTCTTATATTTTTGTCATGTACTTGATTAACAAAAAACATATCTTTTTCCTCGATTTTAAGCTCAGTAGCAAGTTTTTCCTTGCTTAAAATAAAATCAGGAGAAATAACATCAATATGCATAAAATCATTTCCACGACAAGTAATCCCATGTTCAATAACACCCGAATATTCCTCAAACATCTTAAATTTTACCTGCTCCATAGCTACCTCCTATTTTTACTCAACAGTAACTGATTTTGCCAAGTTTCTTGGCTTATCTACATCGCATCCTTTATCCACTGCGCAGTAGTATGCAAACATTTGAAGTGGAACAACCTCTAAAATTGAAGTTAATCTATCATCTAGCTTAGGTAAATATAAAACCTCATCGGCTACTTCATTAATTTTTTCATTGCCTTCTTGCGCTAATGCTATAACAATAGCACCCCTTGCTTTTACCTCTTTTATATTACTCAACATTTTTTCAAATAATTCATTTTGAGTTGCAAGTGCAAAAACAACTGTCCCTTCTTCAATTAACGCAATTGTTCCATGCTTTAACTCTCCCGCTGCATATGCCTCAGAATGAATATACGAAATTTCCTTTAACTTAAGAGAACCTTCCATTGCAACCATATAATCAAGTCCACGTCCAAGATAGAAAATATCTCTTTCTCCATGATGCTTTTTAGCCATACTCTCGACAACATCCATTTTCCCTAATAGTACATCCATTTTCTCCGGGATTGTTAGTAACTCTTTAACTAAATTCTTGGCTTCATCTAACTTTAAGTTTCCACTCAAAACGCCAAATTTAATTGCAATCATATACATAGCTGAAAGCTGAGTTGTATAACCCTTTGTTGAAGCAACAGCAATTTCAGGTCCTGCCCAAGTGTAGATAACATCATCAGCTTCTCTAGCAATAGAACTTCCGACAACATTAACAATACCAAGAATTTTTGCACCTTTTTTCTTTGCATCTCTTAACGCAGCCAAAGTATCTGCTGTTTCGCCAGACTGGCTTACAATTATAACTAAAGTTTTATTATCTATTATAGGGTTTCTATATCTAAATTCCGATGCGATATCTACTTCAACCGGAATTCTGGCAAAATTCTCAATTAAATACTTACCTACCATTCCGGCATGATATGCACTTCCACATGCCACAATAAAAATTCTGCTTACATTTTTTAAGTCTTCTGCAGTCATATGAATTGTGTCAAACTCAATCATACCATTCTTAACTCTAGGCATAATCGTGTCATGTATAACCTTAGGTTGCTCGTTCATTTCTTTTAGCATAAAATGTTCATATCCGCATTTCTCGGCAGAAGCAATATCCCATTCAACCTTAAACACATTTTTACTAATAGGCTTTTTATTCAAGTCACAAATTTCAACCTTATCACGAGTTAAATGAACTATTTCTAAGTCATTTAATAAATATGTATCTCTTGTATATTCTAGAATTGCAGGTATATCAGATGCAATAAAGTTTTCATTTTCACCAATTCCAACAATTAAAGGACTATCCTTTCTTACAGCAACAATTTCATCCGGATTGTTCTTATTTATCATTCCAATTGCAAAAGAACCTCTTATATCACGCACAACTTTTATTAATGTATCTACCAAATCGCCGTTATAGTACATTTGTGCCAAGTGAGCTATTACCTCTGTATCAGTTTCAGAATAAAACTTATAACCCTTTTCGATAAGTTCTTTTTTTAGCTCCAAGTAATTTTCAATAATTCCGTTATGAACTACTGCAATATCTCCTGAATTACTTACATGGGGATGAGAATTTTCATCAGATGGTGCACCATGAGTAGCCCATCTTGTATGCCCTATTCCGACTGTACCATGAGGTATTCTTCCCTCGAATCTTGAGACCAAATCAGCCAATCTTCCTTTATTTTTTATAACACTCGTTTCTCCATTAAAAATGACTGCAATTCCTGCAGAATCATATCCTCTATATTCTAACTTGCTAAGTCCGTTTATTAAAACAGGCGCTGCGTCTCTTTTACCTATATATCCAACTATTCCGCACATAATCTTTCCTCCATTTTTTATTTTTTAGTATACGAAAATAAACCGTTGCTTACGACGGCACTTTCGATTTTTACTAAATTAATTTATATATATTAACCAATTAAAATTCTAATTAAATAATTTGCATTTCGTTTTGTCCTTTGGGTTACCCTAAAGTTTTGTGAAAATGCTTACGACTCTAAAATAAAGCCGGAGAACCATCCGCCGATACTTTCGATAAGTTCTCTCCTCGTCAACCATATTTTATGGTTCTGGCGCTATAAGGATAATTCAATCATAGAACCACCCCTTCCAGTATATTTTTTATTGCTTAAATTTATTAATCCTGTCGGCCTCTTTTTCAGATAATTCTCTAAACCAATTAGCCAAACCTTCGATATATTTACTACGTAACATTTCAAAATACTTTGCTCTATCTTCTTTTTCTATTACAACAGGTGCAATATTGTTTTTTAGTAATTCACAATTAATAAGGATTCTGCCGGTTCTTCCGTTGCCATCCTCGAAAGGATGGATAGACTCAAACTCCATGTGGTAATTTGCTATTTTATAAAGCACATCGTTTTGGTCATTATTATAATTATATACATAATACTGCATCAAATTATTAATATTGCTCGGTTCAGGTGGAATATGTTCACTCCCCCTTATAAAAACCTGCACCTTTCTATAACCTTCAGTATCTCTTATATCTTGATTAATAATCTTATTTATATCCTTTATAAACTTTTCGCTTAGCATAAATTTGCTATTGCAAAGTTCATTTATAGCAAAGTTCAATGCTTTTTTATGATTTATAGCCTCATAAATTTCACGTGGTTCTTTTCCTAAGATTTTAAAACTATTGTCATTATATATAATCGCATAAGTTTCAGCAAAAGTAAGTGTGCTTCCCTCAATTGCATTAGAATTATAGGTGCTTCTAGTTATGAAGTCCCTTAAATAATCCTCATTATTACACATAAATTCAATAATTTCATTTTTCACTCATTTCACCTACAATTTTTTAATAAGTTTCTTATCCTTCTATTATTTCCTACCACCATATAATTCATATTATCATTTCATCAAAATAATTACAAGTATTTCCGCCATTTTATTGTCTTAGAACTAAGATATGGCATTTAATGCAAATACGACTGCAAAAACAAAACTCGCTTCTACAGTCGTACTGCAATTTCTTGTATTAATTATTAGAATTATTATAAATATCCTCTAGTAAATCATGCTTAGTTGAGTATTGGAAGATTTTCCCTTTATAGCCGTTTTTAACATAATCTAAATAATCAAATACTACATTTCCGTCTTCTTTTTCCAAAAGTTCAATGTCAAATTTTACCGTAATCGGATCGCCATTTTTATCTATGCTAGCATCCAAAGGCAAATAATAATACCATGTCCATCTAGTAACAGGTACCCCACTACTTGTGTAACTAGTTTCACTCTTTAGTTCAGATATACTTCCTCTTATTCCTGGATACTCTACAACTGAAGGATTTATATTAATATCTAGCTCATCCTCACTGAAGTTTCTCGCCTTAAACAAGCACTCTATCGCATATCCGAATTTTATTTCATTCAACTCAGCGTCATCCACATCAATAATGCAATTATCACCAAAAGGAACAGCAAACATTTCATCCATATATTGCATCCATCTCAGATCTCTTACCGATAATACAAATAAGCCATTTCTCCCGACTTCGTCGGCATCAACATTAGGATTATCATCACTAACATCCGGATCAGCATCACTTTTAGGGTCATCATCCCTAGTCGGGTTATCCGGCTCCCCATTCGGTAAAGGAGTAGAATTAGGATTAATCGGATCGTCTCCGATTAAATTAATCGGAAAATCTATAATTATATCATCAAACACTGGTGCAGGGCAATGCGTTATGCTTTTTGTTAAGCCGGCAAGCGTATAACTGGTAGGCAAGTTTCGATAATTAGGATCAGTAACATCTTTACATACTATATGTGCCTTTGGTAAATCAACCTTAGTTAAATTTTTCCCTTCAAAAGCCTTTATCTTGTACTTACCATCTATATCTGGGCCATCTAACTTTATTCCTTTATACACAACATTCGTCGAATTTGTAAAGTAATTTCGTTCCGTTTCTTTCTTATCAGTTTTTGTAACTGTACTGCCGGACGGCTCTCCACATTGTCCACCATATTTTATATACTGACATTGATTATTAGTCCTAGGGTCTATGTATTCACACTGAATCTGCTTCGTTCTTCCACAAATACGTTCATACATTTGTTTCAGCCTATAATTATCTACATGTGTAAATTTGGCAGGCTTTTCATACAAAGAAAAGCTATCACCAACCGAAAATAATTTGTTGTTCGTATCTTTTCTTTCAAATTGCATATCCTCTCTATCTGTATTACCACAATCGTATTCTAACCACGGATTGCCTACAGCATCACCTGCAGCATCAAAATAATGCCCCGGACATACAGGCTCCCCTATATGGGTATGCAATTTGCATTTAGGTACATAAAAATTGTCTGATATTGAATCCAACTCATCCTCTAATTTCTCTTTTTTCTCGGCTATTCTTTCTAATTCTTCATTAATCTCCTTAAGCCATTCTTTAAGTTCATCGCCTTTTAAATTACCTTCATCTAATACTTTTTTCTTTCTTTCCTTTAACTCTTTTTCTTCATCTTTAAGATTATCTAATTCAGTCTTTATTTCTTTCCTCAATGTCTCGTTATTTTTTTTACAATTATTGCATACGTCCTTTCTTTTGCTTCCAGATTCAATAAAAAATTCAGGATGTTTATATGTGCCATCACTCAATCTTTTCGCACCGCACGAATTACACTTATACTCACAACTACACCCTGGAGGATTTTTCCAAAGTTCACCCGAGCTATCCCCATCCGGAGTATTTTCATCAGCTTTTTTATCATACTTGCACCACATCTTTTCATATTCTGCACCAGTCGCAGGGCAAGTCCTTTTCTCCATCCCAACTTCAACCAAATATCCTCTATTAGTTAGGCTTTTATGTTTTTCCTCCCAGTCTTCACCATGTTCACAATATTTGTCATGATTACATGGTGCAACCGAAAATGTATAATGTTGCTGAGCGAAACTAGCCGATGTTGCTTCGCTCCATGATGCGGCAGCTTCTGCCTGCACGGAGTTAAGGTCTGTGTCGACAACGTAAAACGTTTTTATTCCAGCGTCTGATGTATATTTAGTTGTTGTCGATGTTATATCTGTAGACTTCATACCAAGAACTTTTAAATATTCCTCAGATACTGCAATTTCAAATCTCGGATCCAAATACACCTCACATCCGCTTTGGCATATATCTTGTAAAATCCCTTGATCACAATCACTGCTAAGCACGTCACTAATGCTAACTCCACCAAATACCTGCCAGCTTCCATCCACAGAGCCATACACCTCTTCAAACTCCTCTTCACTGTAGTCCGCATATTTTCCACTACCGCCATAATTATATTCTTTAAAAAATTCACCGTTCCAGCTACTGCCATTACCGGTTATAACAGTGGCTATAAAGTTAATAGTCGAATAGCATATTTTGGTATTACTCGTAACAGTCCCCGTCTTAAAAGTATCCTTATTCGCTAGGTTATTATACTGCGAACCATCTTTTTCCTTTTCTGCGAATCCAACATCAAACAAAAGCATACTACAACACAGAAAAAATATAAATAGTTTTTTCATCGACATTACCTCCGTTTTTTAATTATCTACTAATCTTCCATAAAGTAATACGCTTCCATTTCAGGAGAGTTCATACCGAATTTTAATGCAACAATAGCCGGAGATGAACGTTTACCATATAACTCATAATACTCGTTATATAACTTCACTCCTATTTCCACACTATCTTTAATGTCTGATAAGTCATAGTCTTCCCTTCCCAGTAACCATGAATAATCATATGCCGGATTCATTCTAAATGACCAACCGGTAGGTCCTAAACATTCCAACAACTTCCTAAATGAATACTCTATATCATTTTCTACGCACAATTTATACAAATAATTTTGAAATTCCAAATCAACATTGCTAACATAGTTAGGCATAAGGTGTTGTTTTTCATTGCACAAAGTGCACACAGAATTTTCATATTTGCAAAGTTCATACTCTACATTTTCAGTTGCCCTCACTTCGCCGCATGTCAAACATTTCTGCCTATAAAAATGATAACCCATTACTTTTTTTACTTCTAAGGAATAGTTATATTCTTTCTCATATGTATGCATGCATTCCGCATACGACATTGTATTGAATATTAATCCTATCACTAAAAACAAGAAAATACTTTTTTTCATTTTTCCCTCCTCCTAACTACACACTAATCTCGGTATTAAAGTCTGCATACCATTTCCCGTTTATTTTTAAAAGTTTCTTGGAAAAAGTGTATTCACCGGACGAGCTATTATACTCTATGATTGCTTCATTTTCCGTAAGCTCTCTTACAGTAAATTCAAAAGTATCAAAATCTGCCTCTTCATTTATGTAAGCTTTAACAAAAGGGTTTAACATATATTTCTCATAATTTATGGCGATATTTTCCTTATAATAGCAAAACGAATTATAAAATTCCCCCGCTAATTCATATTCTAATATTTTCTTTAGCACATCCATCGGCTCCAAATACTCGTTATATCCCTCTGTCGGTTTAGACCTCTTTATGTTTTTTAAGTATCCGATGTTATCGTTAAAATTAAGTAACATAACCGAAGCTTCGGCTCTAGTTATTTTATTAAAAGGCTTAAAGGAGCCATTAGGATAGCCGTTTATTATTCCTATTTTATTTCCCAATTTTATCGACTCTGGGAAAGTTGATGATCCGATATCATTAAAGTTAACTTCTAATCCTACTTTTTCTTCATCTTTAATAAACAAGGAAATTATAGCAACTGCTTCTTCACGAGTTATAGCTTTATACGGTTCAAATTTTTCGCCAAATATCTCAAACATTTCCTTCGCACCATATTTATTGTCCGCGGCTGTTCCATACAAATTAGCTCTTACCATAAACTGACTGTATGCATTCTCAGCCCACGTAACTTGACGCACATCAGGGTACATATATACTTTAGAATAATCAATTTCAGGCAATAAAGTACGCATAGAAAGTACTTTGTTAATTACAGTAATATATTCGATTCTAGTTATTTCTTTTTCCGGTAAGAAACTACCGTCGGGATATCCGTTAAATAGCCCATACTCGGCCGCCTCTTCTATATATTCCTTTGCCCAACTACCCTCCACATCATTAAACGTAGTCGCACGTGAGGTAGAAAATAGTGTAAGTAAAACTAAAAATATTACTACTGCTTTTCTCATTTGTATCCCTCCATTAGGTATATTAAGAGATCGGATTAAATCCCTATAAATTAGGCCCACGCCTAATCTCAGCAATCTCCCTTTTAAAATTTTATCAAAAAAAAAAAAAAAAAATGCAAGTAGATTTTTTAATCCACTAACATTTTTTCACATTCTCTCTCAAAGAAATAATAGTTCTTATCCTTCTATTAATTTTGCAATTTCTTTTGCTTTTTCTTCTATTAATTCTTGGTTATCTCCTTCAATCATTACTCTAACTAATGGCTCTGTACCTGAAGGACGAATTACAACTCTTCCGTTACCCTTAAACATTTCTTCCACATCAGAAATAGCTTTTGCTACAACAGGGTCGTCTTTATATGTATTTTTTCTTTCAATACTAACCTTTGCATTAACCGTAACTTGAGGGAATGACTTCATACATTTAGCAAGTTCAGATAACTTTTCACCAGTTTCGTTCATAACATTCATAACATTTATAGCTGTTAAAATTCCATCTCCTGTTGTGTTATGGTCTAAGAAAATAACGTGACCTGATTGTTCTCCGCCTAATACATACCCCTTATTTAACATTTCTTCTAAGACATATCTGTCTCCAACTTTAGTTCTAACGATATTTACATCATTTTCTTTTCCGGCCAAATCAAATCCAAGATTACTCATAATTGTTCCGACAATTGCATTATTTTTTAGCTTACCTTGTCTCTTTAAGTGAAGTCCGCAAATCATAAGTATTTTGTCGCCATCTACAAATTCTCCGTTTTCGTCAATAGCAAGCAATCTATCAGCATCTCCGTCAAAAGCAAATCCAATGTCTGCGCCGATATCGGTTACAAATTTTTGTAATGCAGAAATATGTGTAGAACCACAATCTCTGTTTATATTTATTCCATCAGGAGCGTTGCCTATTGCCATAACCTCAGCCCCAAGCTCAGAGAACACTTTTTGCGCTATTTTATATGACGCACCATTTGCACAATCTAATGCAATCTTTTTACCTTTTAAGCTTTTTCCTAAGCTTACTAAGTATTTTGCATAATCGTCTAGACAATTTCCTTTTTCTATAACTTTTCCTATCTTTTCATGAGTAACGATTTTGGGTGCTTCTACTTCATCAAATAGAATCTCCTCAATTTCATTTTCAATTGCATCCGGCAATTTATATCCTTGATTATTAAAGAACTTTATTCCATTAAATTCAAAAGAATTATGAGATGCAGAAATAACAACTCCGGCATCACATTTATATAGTCTTGTTAAATATGCTATACCAGGTGTTGGAATAACTCCTGCACGAATTACATCCGCTCCAACAGAGCAAATTCCTGCGATTAACGCAGACTCTAGCATATCTCCGGATAGTCTTGTATCCTTACCAATAATAATTACAGGCTTGTGCTTTAATTCTCCTGCCAACACACATGCTCCGGCTTTACCGATTTTATATGCTAAATCAGTAGTAAGTTCAACATTTGCAACTCCTCTAACTCCATCAGTACCAAATAATCTACCCATTTCGTCCTCCTTATTTTAATCGCTCACTATTACCACAGCAAAGTGCGACTGCCAAAGCGTCAGCTGCATCATCAGGCTTAGGAATTGAATCCAAGTTTAGTAACACTTGAACCATCTTTTGCATTTGCTTTTTATCTGCTTTTCCGTAACCTGTAATAGCTTGCTTAATTTGTAGAGGTGTATATTCATAAAACGGTTTGCCCATTTGGGCAATTGCTAGTAATAACACACCTCTTCCATGTGCAACGGCAATTCCTGTCGTTATATTCTTACAGAAAAACAACTCTTCCATTGCAACATAATCAGGATTGTACTGGTTGAATTTACGTACAATCTCTTCATACATTATATTCAATCTGACAGATAAGTCAAGTCCAGCCTTGGTTGTGATAACCCCATAGTCCAAAACTTTGTACTTATTTCCTAGCTTTTCTACTACTCCGTATCCTGTTATTGCAAAACCGGGGTCAATACCAAAAATAATCATAAGTCCTCCTACTAATTCTCTGTAATAGCCCTAAGCAACTCTCCTACACTCCACGCTTGTGCAAAGCACCCTCTAGGAGTAAACGGATATTCTGCATCAAATATTTCATTTATTTGTCCTAGTGTTTCCTCTTTTAATGTATACTTTATATTCTCAACGATGATTTTCTCTGTAAATCTCTTGTCCTTAATTTTAAGTCTCTTGCTTGATGTAATAAACGCACCAATAGGCCAAGTCCAAACAGTTCCTTGGTGGTACGCCGTATCTCTTTGCCATATATCTCCTAAATAAATAGGTCTATACTTTTCGTCAGATGGTGCAAGCGAACGCAAACCAACAGGCGTATATAAATTTTCAGCCACATTCATAAACACTTTTTTAGCCTTTACGCCAGTTAAAACCGGGAAGTTTAGCGAAAGTGCAAAAATTTGATTAGGGCGAATACTTGTATCCGGCCCTTTTTCATTTACAACATCATATAAGTATCCGCCTTTTTCATACCAAAACGTATCTGTAAAACTCTTTTTTATCTTCTTAGCTAACGTCGAATACTTATCTTCCTTTTTGAATTTCTTACTAAGTTCAGCCATAACCATAATTGCATTATACCATAAAGCATTAATTTCAACAGCCTTACCGAATCTAGGTGTTACAACATAGTCTCCAACCTTAGCATCCATCCAAGTAAGTTGTGTATGTTCATTTCCTTGATAAATTAAATTATCCGGACAAATATAAACAATTTCCGTATCTTTTCCCTTTATATCCTCTTCACTACACATATATCTATCAAAAATCTCTTCCATTTTTGGATATAACTCGCCTACAAACTTTTCATCTTTTGTGTATCTATAATAATTATATACAGCCTCAAAAAACCAAAGTGAAGCGTCTACTGTATTATATCCGGGTTGCTCACCAAAGTCAGGAAAAACATTCGGAAGCAGACCACCCTTGATATACTTTGCAAAAGTCTTTAATATGCTCTTTGCATCGTCAAAACGTTTTGTAGATAGAGTTAGCCCTGTAAATGCAATTAGTGTATCTCTTCCCCAATCAGTAAACCACGGATAACCGGCAATAATGGTCTTTCCGTTAGTCGAATTTCTTTTTACGATAAAGTCGTCTGCCGCTTTTACCAAGTCACAAACAAACTCATCTTTATATCCTGCCTTTTTAATAAGCATATTACCACGACTAATTGCCTCTTTATATGACTTATTAACATCTATATTTATATCATCTTCAACAGTAAATACAATATCTACCCTTTTTTCTTCATTAGGCTCTAAATTAAGTTCAAAAAATCCGGGCATATATTGATTTTCTCTATCTGTTAAGCCACGTTCCCTTTCTTTCCTATATGACATATTGTAAAACATATCTTTTTTAGGATAGAACTCAGCCTCATTAGAAAACATTTTAAGTCTTGTTGGATTATTTCTATCAAACCTTACCTCTGTACAGTTTTCGTGTAGCAAGACTTCAAATTCGTCAAAATTAGTTCTTTCACCATGGTAATCTCTAAAATTTACTAATGGGTAAAATGTAATTTTGCTATTTTCATTGTAATTCTTTATATGATACCTTACAACAGTCGCGTTTTGCCCTCTTACCATCCATATTTCCTTAGTAAATTCCAATGAATTGGTTCTATAAATCCAAGTTGGTAGTACGTCATTATTAAAATATGTAATGTGATGGTAACCCTTTGTATAATAATTATCTCCACATTCAAAGCTAGACAAATATGATGTCTCTTTCTTATTTTCTACTATTTCGTGTAATCCTGATACAATTAAATGCCTTGCAGATGGTGGATTTAAGGCGGCAACAAGTAAACCGTGATATCTTCTTGAATTAGAATTTATTACTGTGCTGCTCGCGAACCCACCTATCCCATTTGTAAGTAACCATTCGCGAGACACCCCGCTATCAAAATTCAAAAATTCTTCATTTGTTAAAGTCATAATTTTCACCTCATCAAATTTACAATGTAAATTTGTCTTTTAAAATACTTCAAATCATATATCGAATTTTAATCTTTTATTCTAAATACCATTTTTAGAAATTTGCCAAAAAGTCCGGGCATCTTAACAACAACAACTTTCATATTGTCACCTCCAATTTACCCTATTTTCTCCACACTTTTAACATAAACGCGAAAGGTATGTTCCGATAATTATAAGTATGACAGCTATAATCAGCATAAACCATCCCCAAGTAAGTAATGTCGAAAGAAGCATACCAATGCCTATAAACAGTAGTGCAAAGCCAAATGACCTTTCTATCCCTCGCCGATTATAGAACATTTTATCGCACCTCTTTTCTAATCTCAAAATATGTGCTAAAATATATTATTCGTAGCAAACGAATTTTGTGAATAGAGGTGGTAACTGTGCAAGAAAAACATATCAATAAAATTATTGACGCTTTAATAAATAAATATTCCGATGCAAAATGCAGTCTAGATTATGATACTCCATTGCATCTATTAATCGCTGTTATCTTGTCTGCACAATCAACAGACGCAATGATTAATAAAATAACTCCAAAGCTTTTTTCAGAATTAAAAACTGCCGAGGATTTTGCAAACTGCGATATAAAAAAATTAGAAGGACTTATAAAATCAAGTGGATTTTACCATAACAAAGCAAAAAACATAAAAGCTACTTGCAAAGTAATTTTAGAAAAATATAATGGCGAAGTACCAAAAACAATGGAAGAACTTACTTCTCTTCCTGGAGTGGGCAGAAAAACCGCAAATGTTGTAATGTTAAATGCATTTGGAATTTGTGAAGGAATTGCCGTAGATACTCACGCAAAAAGAATTTCCAATAGACTAGGTCTAAGTGATAAAGATGATCCATCAAAAATTGAGCAAGATTTACTAAAGTTAATTCCCAAAAGAAGTTGGTGCCAAATGAATCATTTATTCGTGTACCACGGCCGTACCGAGTGTACTTCAAGAAATCCCAAGTGCGATGAATGTTGCGTAAAAGAATTTTGCCCGTCTAGGGGAAAATAAAATGAAGTAGGCTGTAAAAAACTCGTTTTACAGCCATTTTCACTGCTAATGGTCCTATCTTTATACTTCATCAACATAAATCTCGTCATTTACAGCCACAACCGTATATTTTCGCAAATTAGGTAAGTCTTTTTTTGTTGCCGTATTTTATTAAAATCCAGTTCTCTTAAATTTCTTTTCTAATTCGCCCTTTGTCATCCTTATGGCGGTCGGTCTACCATGTGGACAAGTGAAAGGGTTCTCTAGCCTCATCATCTGATCTATTAGCGATTCTATCTCTCTTGGATCCAAATTCATATTGGCCTTTACGGCAGCCTTACAAGCCATTGTAAATATGAAATACTCTACTTTATCATTCTCTTTTACGCCACTTTCCTTTTGTAAGCTATCTATCAAATCATAAAATAGTTCTTTTATAGCTATTCCGTTCACTTCACTAGGGACAGCCGAAATTTTTATTGAATTTCCGCCAAACTCTTCAATTTCAAAACCCACTTTATCAAACAAATCCATATTATCTTTTATTATTTGAAGTTCACTATTTTTAACTTCAAGAATTTCCGGTACCATTAGCATTTGTTTCGTTTTCTGACTGTTATGTATCTTTTTTACAAGTTTCTCGTATAAAACTCTCTCGTGAGCTGCATGCTGATCTATTATATAAAAATCGTCATTTTGCTGTATCAAAATAAAGGTAGAAAATACACTTCCGATTATCTTATAATTTTTTGCCACTGTCGGCACTACCAATTCGCTTGTAAATAAAGATTCATTTCTCTCCTTAATGGGAGTCTTCTCTATTTCACTGTTTTCCCTAAAAGTAAGCAATCGACTTGGTATAATAGGACTACTTGATTTATTCACAGGCACATAAGAAACTATCGGCTTTTTATATAAGGAATTTGTAGGTCTGGTATCATAACTTTCAACTTTTTTATATGCTGAAAATAGTTCAGATACATTCTTAAGCGTTTTTTCTTCCTCTTTTTCCTCATCTTCTGGGATTAGATCTTTATTTAAAACAGTAGAACGAATTGCATTATACGTAGCACGATAAACTAAACTTTCATCTGAAAATCTAACTTCAGTTTTTGTAGGATGCACATTGACATCAACAAACTCCGAACTCATTTCTATATTAACCACAACAAACGGGAATCTTCCCGGAGGTACTATTGTCTGATATGCGTTCTCTATTGCACTTGACATAGTTTTGTTTTTTATATATCTTCCGTTAACAAAGAAAATTTGGGTTGTCCTATTGGCACGAGCCGTATCTGCCGTTCCTGCCACTCCATATATTCTTACATTTTCAAACTGCATATCAAACGGGATAACACTTTTTGCAATTTCTTTTCCATATATACTATAAATACAATTTACAATATTCCCATCACCAGAAGTTTGAATTACAGTCTTTCTTGAGTTGACAAATTTAAAAGCAATGTCAGAATGAATTAAAGCCATCTTTCCGACTACATCTTCAACATACCCAGCCTCTGTATAATCCTTTTTTAAAAATTTATATCTAACAGGTGTGTTATAAAACAAATCTCTTA
Source organism: bacterium (assembly GCA_963635575.1). Lineage (GTDB taxonomy): Bacteria > Bacillota > Clostridia > TANB77 > RGIG9151 > RGIG9151. The sequence goes on from CAVHFU010000001.1 coordinate 27,240, forward strand.
CCGTCATTATAGTTCCCTGGTTACAGCCAATTTCCATTCTGTCTATAACATTTCCTCCACGAACCACCAATTTATTACCTACATCCTGTCCCTTTTGCCTTGACACCATTTCCACCTCAGCAACAGAAGCAACAGAAGCCAATGCCTCACCTCTAAAGCCAAACGAATTAATAGTTTTTAAATCATCTGCACTTCTTATTTTACTGGTGGCATGCCTTTCAAACGCTAATTCCATATCGTCTCTTTCAACGCCACTTCCATTATCTGTAACTCTTAAAAAAGATATTCCTCCATTTTCTATCTCAACAGTTATAGAAGTAGCTCCCGCATCCATAGAATTTTCTATCATTTCTTTAGCCACAGAAGCAGGTCTTTCTACAACTTCTCCGGCTGCTATCTGATTAGACGTAAGCTCATCTAAAACAATAATCTTTCCCATTTTTCCCTCCAATTAATTATTCTGACCATATTCTACTACATCATTTTTAGTTTTACAAGTTTACAATTTTAGAAAAGTCAAAAATAAAAACAGTGTGCTATATTTCATTCTGTACAGTACACTGTTTTCAATTACGTAAAATGAGTCTTTTACAGACTTCTTACATTATTTAAATATTTCTTTCATGCTATCAAAAAAGCTTTTTCTTGTTTCGTATGCGTCTTCGCCACACAACTCAGCAAAATTATTTAACGCTTTCTTTTGCTCAGCATTAAGATGCTTTGGCACTTCTACATTAACTGTAATGTACATATCACCTACACCATACCCATTTACATCCTTTATTCCTCTTCCTCTTAATCTAAACTTAGTTCCTGGTTGAGTTCCTTCCGGCAAATCAAATTTAATCTTACCGTCTAATGTAGGCACTTCTATAACAGCTCCAACTGTTGCTTGAACAAATGTAATCGGAATATCGCAGTATAAGTTGTTACCATCTCTCTTAAAGAGCTTATGTGGTGCAACTCTTACTTTAATATGCAAATCCCCATTTGGTCCACCCTTTTCACCAGGTTGGCCTTGACCTTGAAGAGATATTGTTTGACCATTATCTATTCCGGCAGGAATTTGTGCTTTAATTCTTATTTTCTTCTTTACATTCTTCTTGCCACGGCAAGCCGGACAAGGTTGTTCAATTATTGTTCCTTCTCCTCGACAAGTTTGGCAAGGGCGAGATGTTTGAATTCTTCCTAGAATAGTGTTTTGGAAGCTTGTTACTTGACCCGTTCCATTACAAGCACTACAAGTCTTAACATTTGTACCGGGTTTTGCACCGGTTCCATTACAAGTTTCGCACTTTACTAATCTTTCTATTTCAATTTCTTTTGTAACACCCTTTGCCGCTTCTTCAAATGAAAGATCTATTACCGTTGAAATTGTCGCACCTCTTTTAGGGCCATTAGCAGACGTAGATCTACTTCCTGAGCCACCATTAAATAGTTCTTCAAAGATGTCATTAATTCCCCCAAAGCCTCCAGTAAATTCAAAGCCAGAACCATTAAAGCCTCCGGAGAATCCACTAAATCCATTAAATCCGTTAAACCCTCCGGCACCGCCCCCCATAGGGTCTGCAGTTCCGAATTGGTCATAATTAGCCTTTTTCTTCGGGTCGCTTAAAACTTCGTAAGCTTCATTAATCTCTTTAAACTTTGCCTCAGCATTTTTATCACCCGGGTTTAAGTCCGGGTGATACTGTTTAGCTAGTTTTCTATATGCCTTTTTTATCTCATCATCTGTTGCAGTTTTAGTTAATCCTAAAACTTCATATAAATCTTTAGCCATTATTTAACGCTCCTAAAATTTACTTGTTATTGTTGTCATCTTCAACAACATTATAGTCTGCATCAACGACGTTGTCATTTGAATTTGTATTTTCTGTTGCTTCGGCAGTAGCTTGACCGGCTGTTGCTTGGCCATTAGCAGATGCTTGTTGATATAATTTTTCAGAAACACTGTAGAAAGCAGTAGTTAACTTTTCAGCCGCTGCATTAATTGCGTCAATATCATTTCCTTCCAAAGCTTTTTTAGTATTACTAATTTCTTCTTCAATCTTGGATTTTTCTTCAGCAGAAATCTTATCTCCTAGTTCTCTTAATGTCTTTTCACTGTTGTAAACAACTGAATCAGCATTATTTCTAGCTTCTGCTTCTTTCTTCTTCTTCTTGTCTTCCTCTGCATATTGTTCAGCTTCTTTAACAGCCTTATCAATATCAGCATCGCTTAAGTTTGAACTTGCAGTAATTGTGATATTTTGTTCGTTACCTGTTCCCATATCCTTTGCAGATACGTGAACGATACCGTTAGCATCAATATCAAATGTTACTTCAATTTGTGGTACTCCACGAGGTGCAGCAGGAATTCCTGTAAGTTGGAATCTACCTAATGTCTTATTGTATGCAGCCATTTCTCTTTCACCTTGTAATACATGAACTTCAACACTTGTTTGACCATCTGCGGCTGTTGAGAATACTTGGCTCTTCTTTGTAGGAATTGTTGTATTTCTTTCAATTAACTTTGTGAATACACCACCATAAGTTTCAATACCTAAAGACAATGGAGCAACATCAAGTAATAATAAGTCTTTAACATCTCCGGCTAAAACTCCGGCTTGAATAGCAGCACCAACTGCAACACATTCATCAGGGTTAATACCCTTGTATGGTTCTTTGCCTGTTAATTTCTTAACTAATTCTTCTACCATTGGAACTCTTGTAGAACCACCAACTAAAAGAACTTTATCCAAATCGCTTGCTGTAAGTCCTGCATCTTTTAATGCTTGGTTAACAGGGCCAGATGTAGATTCAACTAAATCTCTAATTAAATCTTCAAATTTAGCTCTTGTTAAGTCAACATCCAAGTGCTTAGGGCCGGATTCATTAGCTGTAATGAATGGTAAGTTTACATTAGCACTCATTACACCAGATAACTCAATCTTAGCCTTTTCAGCAGCTTCTTTTAATCTTTGCATTGCCATGCTATCTGTTCTTAAATCAATTCCGTTTTCTTTCTTAAATGTTTCTACTAAATAATCAATAACTCTATTATCGAAGTCATCACCGCCAAGCCTGTTGTTACCGCTTGTAGCTAAAACTTCCAATACGCCTTCACCAATTTCCAAAATAGATACATCAAATGTACCACCACCAAGGTCATAAACCATTACTTTTTGTTCTTTTTCTTTATCGAAACCATAAGCTAAAGCTGCTGCTGTTGGTTCGTTAATAATTCTTAATACTTCCAAACCAGCAATTTTACCTGCGTCCTTAGTTGCTTGTCTTTGAGCATCACTAAAATATGCCGGAACTGTTATAACGGCTTGTGTTACTTGTTCGCCCAAATAACTTTCAGCATCTGATTTTAATTTTTGAAGAATCATAGCCGAAATTTCTTGTGGAGAATATTTCTTGCCATCAATATCAACTCTTCTATCTGTTCCCATATCCCTCTTTATTGAAATAATTGTTCTTGCAGGGTTTGTAACCGCTTGTCTTTTTGCGATTTGACCTGCTAATCTTTCACCATTCTTTGCAAATGCAACAACAGACGGTGTAGTTCTTGAACCTTCTGCATTTGCGATAACTACTGGGTTACCACCCTCCATAACTGCAACACATGAATTAGTTGTTCCTAAATCAATACCTATAATCTTTGACATAATACTTCTCTTCCTTTCTCTATCAATACATTAAATTTTTAACATTTTAGTTTGCCACAACTACCATACTGTGGCGGATAATTCTATCTTTTAATTTATACCCTTTTTTAAGTTCTTTAGAAATAGTGTTTTCTCCAAAGTTTTCATCTTCCACGTGCATTACTGCATCGTGCAAGTTAGGGTCAAACGTTTCTCCAACTGCTTTTATTTCCTCTGCGCCCAATTTCTTTAATACATCATCAAATTGTCTGCATACAAGTTGAATTCCGTCTCTCCAGGCCTTTGAAGTTTCATCATCTCCGCCAATTGAACTTGCGCTTTTCTCAAGGGTATCTAAAACAGGTAAGAATTCTGTAATAAGTTCAGCTGAAATTAAAGAATACAACGAGTCTTTTTCTTTAGCAACTCTCTTCCTGTAATTATCAAAATCAGCCATTACACGTTGAAGTTGTGCATAATATTCTTCTGCTAAAGCGTTTACCTCTTTTTCTTCTTTTTGAGCTTCGCTTTGAAGCACTTCTTTTTCTTGTGTTTCTTCCATTTTATAACCTCCTTAGGTATTTTAACTCTCCAACAAATATTTAATATAACCAATAACTTTGCTATAATCCATACGTCTTGGTCCTACTATTGCAATGTCTCCTTTGTCTTGATAAGAAAATGTAATTAAACTATAATCTTGCATTCGTTCTAGTGTGTTTTCTTTTCCTATCTTTACGGTTATATCCGGACCATGTGACTTGGAAATAACTTCCCTTATCAGTTCCTCTTCTTCAAGCAAATACATAAACTTTTTTAGACTTTCCACATCATTAAACTCAGGATAATCAAATACATTATTCCTTCCATATAAGAACATAGTGTCATCATCTAATGAAATCGAGGTATAATGTGTAGCACCGGATAACGCCATAGAGATGGCCTGAAGAATATCTTTATCGCCTTTATTTATGCTATCTAATACCTTCACTATTTCTTCTTCATCTACTTTATCTACATCCATTATATCGTCTACATAGTATCGATATCCTAGGTCAGATGGAATCCGTCCGGAAGACGTATGCGGTTTTTCTATCAGCCCCATTTCTTCCATTTCAGCCATTTCATTTCGGATAGTAGCTGAACTAAGCTCTAGTCCGTAATCATTGGCAATAATTTTCGAGGCAATAGGTTCCGCATTATCTAAATAATAATCTACAATAGCTTGTAATATACGCTTTTTCCTATCATCAAGAAACATTTTTCTCACCTTTTTTCTTGAAATTAGCACTCTTTATGTTCGAGTGCTAATTTCAAGATTAAAAATACCACCTTCTATATTAAATGTCAATAGTTTTTTCGTATTTTTTTCAAAATCTAAATTAAACAAAAAAGAATCATAAAAAATCATTTTTTACAATTCTTCTTTTGACTTATTAAACGTTTTCCAGCCAGTCTAAATATTCTTCATAGTTCATTCTCTTGTCTATAATTCCTTCATCTTTTATTTCAATAATTCTGCTTGCCACTGTATCTACTAGCTGATGATCATGTGACGTGAATAGCATTGTACCCTTGAAGTTTTTCATTCCATTATTTAATGCCGTGATTGATTCTAAATCTAAATGATTTGTCGGCTCATCAAAAATTAAAACATTTGCACCGCTTAGCATCATTTTTGCAAGCATGCATCTGACTTTTTCTCCACCAGATAATACATTAGCTTGTTTTAACGCTTCATCCCCGGAAAATAACATTCTGCCTAGCCATCCTCTTAAGAAAGTTGCAGAATCATCTTTAGAATATTGTCTCAACCATTCCACTAAATTCATATCTTTTACATTGAAGTATTCAGTATTATCATTTGGCAAATATGCTTGTGAAGTAGTTATTCCCCACTTAAACTCACCACTCGTAGGTTCTAACTCACCCATTAAAATTTTAAATAATGTAGTTTTTTGAATTCCGTTTGTTCCTACAAAAGCAACTTTGTCTCCTCTATCCAGCGAAAAACTTACATTTTTCAAAATTTCTTCACCATCAAGCGTTGTATAACAAATATTATTTACAGATAAGATATGGTCTCCTGCTTCTCTATCCGGCTTAAAATCTATGTATGGATATTTTCTTGAAGAAGGCTTTATCTCTGTTAATTCAATTTTGTCTAGCCATTTCTTTCTTGAAGTAGCTTGTTTTGATTTTGATGCATTCGCACTAAATCTTTGAATAAATTCTTGTAATTCCTTAATTTTTGCTTCTGCCTTCTTATTTGCATCTTTTGCTTGTTCTAATGCAAGTTGACTGGACTCGTACCAGAAATCGTAGTTACCTGCATAAAGTTGAATTTTATTATAGTCTATATCCGCAATTTGCGTACAAACTGCGTTTAAGAAATGTCTATCGTGCGAAACAACAATAACTGTATTTTCAAAATTAACTAAAAAATCCTCTAACCATCTAACCGTCTTTATGTCTAAATGGTTTGTCGGTTCATCTAGTAATAATATATCCGGATTTCCAAACAATGCTTGAGCAAGTAATACCTTTACTTTAAGTCCCGCTTCTAAATCTGCCGTTTTTGAGTAATGTAATTCACTAGGAATGCCAACACCATTTAGTAACTTTTCTGCATCTGTTTCAGCATCCCATCCGTTTAACTCCGCAAATTCTCCTTCAAGTTCAGAAAGTAAAATTCCGTCATCGTCATTAAAATCAGGCTTCGCATAAAGTTCTTCTTTTTTCTTCATTATTTCATAAAGACGTTCATGCCCCATTATTACTGTATCAAGCACATTATATTCGTCATACGCAAAGTGGTCCTGCTTTAATACTGCAAGACGTTTACCTTCAGGTATTATAACTTCTCCTTTGCTTGGCTCTATTTCACCTGATAAAATCTTTAAAAATGTACTTTTTCCGGTTCCGTTAGCACCAATAAGTCCATAACAATTTCCATCAGTAAACTTTATATTAACATCTTCAAACAGTACTCTACCACCAAATCTTAGAGTAATACCTACCGCATTAATCACTAAACTAACCTCCTAATTTAAGACTTTCTCTAAATGTAAGCACATTAATATTTTATACATTAAATCTAAATAAAACAACGTCTCCGTCTTTCATAACATATTCTTTTCCTTCTGACCTTACAAGGCCTTTTTCTCTTGCTGCTACTAATGATTTTAGATTAATTAAATCATCATAAGAAACAACTTCTGCACGAATAAATCCTCTTTCAATGTCGCTATGAATTTTTCCGGCAGCTTGTGGCGCTTTAGTTCCTTCTTTAATTGTCCATGCCCTAACTTCAGGTTCTCCTGCAGTTAAAAAGCTAATAAGCCCAAGTAATTTATAACTTGCGCGAATAAGCTTGTCTAGTCCGGGTTCAGACACACCTAAATCTTTTAAGAATTCTAGCTTTTCTTCATCTTCCAAAGTAGATAGTTCTTCTTCAATTTTAGCTGAAATAGCAATTGCACTACTTCCTTCTTCCTCAGCAATTTTCTTGAGTTCAATAAATCTGCTGTTTTCATCTGCAGTAGCAATCTCATCTTCACTAACATTTCCTACATATAAAACAGGTTTTGAAGTAAGTAAAAATGTATTTTTTATTATTTCCTTTTCATCATCATTCATTTCCATTGTTCTAATTGGACGTCCAGCTTCTAAGTGTGCCTTTGCACGGGTTAATGTATCTACTTCTATTTGCATTTTTTTATCAGCACGAGCAGCCTTTATAGCCTTTTCAAGTTTCTTTTCAACAGCATCCATATCCGAGAAAATCAATTCCAAATTAATAGTCTCAACATCTCTTTTGGGGTTTATATCGCCATCAACATGTACAATATCTTGGTTTTCAAAACATCTTACAACATGAACTATTGCATCAACTTCTCTAATATGTGATAAGAACTTATTTCCAAGTCCTTCTCCCTTGCTTGCCCCTTTAACTAATCCTGCAATATCTACAAATTCAACAACGGCAGGAGTAACCTTTTCCGGGTTATATATTTTTGCTAATTCGTTTAATCTATTATCCGGTACTGCAACAACACCAACATTAGGCTCAATAGTACAAAACGGATAGTTAGCACATTCCGCACCGGCTTTTGTAATAGCATTAAACAACGTACTTTTTCCCACATTAGGTAATCCAACGATACCAAGTTTCATTTTATTTCCTTCCTTTCAAAAGCAGTATTTTTCACCGTTAAAACAATATCTAATTAAACAACTACGTTATTGTACAATATTTTCTAATTATGGTCAAGTTTTAGATTATGTAAAAATAATAACCGTAAATTGAAAAAGTAATTTCCGTTTGCAAAATAACAAAGCAGATTTTACTTTTACACTAAAATGAATTGAAAGATTAACTTCTTGTATTTAAAATAAAAGTGTGTGTTCCTGTGGTTTAAAGGAGGTTTTATTTATGAAAGGTTCACATTTAACAATGGAAGATAGACAAAAAATACAAGAAGGTATTAAAAAAGAGTTAACAAAAATAGAAATTGCTAAAAACATTGGCAAAGATCCTACTACTGTGACCCTCAAAGGCCTAGTCAAAAACCACACGTTGAAAACAATCATAACCTAGTAAGAGATATTATCTCCTAACGGGCGTTACTTAAAAAACTTAACACAGATTGATTTGGAATTAATGTTTTCCCATATTAATTCTACTCCTAGAAAAGTCTTAAATGGTAAAACTCCTTATGAAGCCTTTGCATTCTTATATGGAGAAGAAATACTTAAGAAATTTAATATACAAAAGATAGCAAAAGATACGGTTATATTACAACCGTATCTTTTAAAACTCTCTTAATTCAAAAACCACAGGAACACATTTCTTATTGAATACTTTAATTCCGAAACGAACAGAAGTTAATCTTTCATAAAAAAATATTTAACATCTTTTCGTTTGTTTGCCATACTCAATTTTCCGTTTCTGTAACTTAATATTACATTATTTTTTTGATTTTTTCAAGATATTAAGTTCAAAAAATACCTAAAAACTGAACTTTATCTTTCATCCGGAATTTAGTTTTGCAAACGGAAATTACTTTTTCAATTCACCATCTTTTAAATATTTTTCCCAATCCATAAATGCATGACCTATTCTTAATACTGATGCTTTAGAATTCCCCTCATCAACTACATAAAATATTATATAATTCCTCACATTAATTTTTCTAATATTTTCATGTCCAGTCAATTCTTTATCCAATACAAGCATACTTCCTGCTATATTTTCTAAACTATTTAATTTTTGTTTAAATAAAATCTTGTATTTATCGGCTATAATATCTTCTGCCAAGTCATCTCTTAAATATGAAATAATGTTTTCTAAATCACCAATAGCAGTTTCTGAAATTTCCACTATGTATTTTTTCATATGTTCTCTCCATTTTATAAATTATCGATTTTTGCAAAAACTTCCTCTAAAGAATATACTCTGTTAGCTTTTATATCATCTATACCAGCCTGTAATTTTTCTTTCAAATCCTTTTTGCTTTTTATTGTTACACTATCTGGTGCTTCAGCATCTATATATGATAATTTTAAATATTCTATAAAATTAATAACTTGAGTTGTAAGAGTTTCAGGCAATGTATCTATTTCATTATATAATCTTTGTTTTTCTATAGACATACCTACCACCTCCATAATAAATTTATACTCTTATACCTAACTATATATAGTATATCATATTTTACAAAATTTTGTACATTTCAAAAACAGTATTTTTCACCGTTAAAACAATATCTAATTAAACAACTATGTTATTGTACAATATTTTCTAATTATGGTCAAGTTTTAGATTATGTAAAAATAATAACAGACACGGCACAGTATATATAGCAGAATTTATATACTGTACCTTGCCTGTTGGTTATTTCATATCTAGCCATAATAATTTTCTAAGGCTTTAGAAATTTTTAATTGTCCGATTTCATCTACATCAACAAGTGGCAACCTGCATTTTCCCACATCAAATCCTATTTGACGAACTGCCTCCTTAACCGGTATAGGATTTACTTCAAAAAATAACGTATTGATTAATTCTATTGCCTTTAATTGTAATTCTCTGCTTTTTTCAATCTCACCATTTAGGAAACTCTTTACCATATTATGTGTGTCATTTGGAATAACATTTGCCGAAACGGATATAACTCCTTTCCCTCCCAAAGCTAAGATAGGTAATACTTGGTCATCATTTCCAGAATAAATATGTAGCTCATCTCCGCATAGTGATGCTATTTCTGCAATTTGTGAGAAGTTCCCGCTTGCTTCTTTTATTCCAACGATATTTTTCAACTTAGAAAGTTCATATGCAGTTTTAGAATTAATGTTAAGTCCCGTTCTTGATGGCACATTATATACTATAATCGGAATACCAATTTCATTAATAAGCCTATAATGTTCTATTATTCCTCTTTGCGTTGTCTTATTGTAATACGGTGTAACTACTAACGCACCATCTGCTTTTAAATCCAATGCCATTTTTGTCCTTTTTACTGCCACCTTGGTATCGTTTGCCCCTGTTCCTACAATTACAGGGATGCGCCCATTAGAAATTTTAACTGTAAACTCCGCAACTTCTCTCCATTCATCTTCATTCATCGTCGATGGTTCTCCGGTAGTTCCACATACAATAATTGCATCTGTTTCATTCTCAATATGAAACTCAATTAATTCCTCCAAAACTTCGAAATTAATTCCATTATTAATAAATGGTGTAACAAGTGCAACACCCGAACCAGTAAATAATATTTTTTTCATTTTTTGCCCTCCTATTTTAAAATTCAATATAGGTTTATGCTAAAAATAAAAAAATAGACGACACAAAGTCGTCTATCAAATGTCTTTTATTATTATTTCCATAATCCAGAGAAAATTCCCTTATTTTTCTTTCCGTTTCCTGTAAGTTCTCTAGGAATGAAATTAAATAATCTATAAAACATTAACTTGTTTTTCTTTCTTTGAATATAAGCTTCTGTTATGTTCTTAGAAGGAACTAAGCTTAATTCATTTGGAATAGCAGGAGTTGCATTCTCAATTATTTTTGAGATTTCACTCATCTTAGCTTCTACTTTACTTGTAACAGGCGAAATAATAGTTTCAGCTGTTGCTTTTATCATCTTAGGCTTAGAAATTGCATAAGAATAATTCTTACATGCATTGTTATCCCAATTATTACTTCCGTCTCTGAAACAGAAATTAATTGAGTCAGCTTTCGCCATTGGAACTTCAGCTACAAACCCTTCGTTAGTTTTAGTCATCTTTATTTCAGTTAAGTTATCCCACATCATTCCAAAACCTAAATGAATATAAACATCTGCTCCGGCACTCTTTGATAAAGACCCATTATATACAATCTTAGCTGTTTTTCCTTGGTATAAGTCATCAGCATTTATAAAAACATTCCCTTTGCTTCTCATAATTCTAACCTCCACTTATCTTTTGAATATCACTTTTTCTACCCTAGGTATCGTCATTTTTTTTCGAGACTTAACACTTTTTAAAAAAAATATTAAAAAGACTATCATTTTTTAATATTTTATTATATAATTCAAATTGTGGATAAAGCCACAAAAATAAACGGAGGATGATACTTATGAAAAAGATTTTTTTACTTCTTATGGTAGTTATCGTATTAACTACATCTTCTTTCGCACAAACGACATTTAGTGACTTGCCTGAAGGACACTGGGCAAAGGGTGCTGTAGAAGAAATGGTCAAACAAGGAATAATTTCCGGTTATACCGATGGTACTTTTAGACCAAATGCAGAACTTTCAAAAATACACAGTTTATTGCTTCTTGCAAGAATCGCAGGATTAAACGACAATGCCACTGCTGCTTCAAAGTATGCTAGTACATATTCATCAACATTATCAAAATACTCTACTCAATATAAAACAGATGTTGCATACTTACTTGGAACAGGAGTTTTAAATGAAAGTGACCTTGATTCTCTTATTGGCGACGATGTTGTTAACAAGGGATTAAGTCGTGAAGAAATGGCTATGCTTGTTACAAAAGTTCTTGGAAAAGATAAAGAAGCTACAAGCAAATCTTTAATAATTTTAAATTTCAGCGATGCTTCTGAAATTTCAGCAAAAATGAAACCATATGTTTATTATGTTCATTCACAAGGATATATGAACGGAATTGATAGTGAAAACTTTGCTCCAAAGATGATTTTAACAAGAGCTCAAGCCGCTTCTGTTTTCCAAAGGATTTATAAATTAGTTGATATTAAACCTTCTAATACAACCACTCCATCAACTCCGGCGGCTACATCTTTTGTAAATGGTACAATTACTAAAATTGATACTTCATTAAAAAGTGTTTGGATAAAGGACGGTAATGGAAATACAGAAGAATACAGTTATGATACAAAAACAGAATTCTATGTAAATTCTACAAAGAAAACCTCTTCTATAATGGCAAAAAATGCCAAAGTGTCTGCTACTTTGTCAAACGGAGAATATATTACAATAATGAATATTTCTAGTGGTGCTAATGTTGAAACGACTACCGTTTCCGGTACTATTAGTGCATTTAACACATCTAAGAAAACTGTTACAATAAAAAAAGGTTCTAAGACTTATACTTACACTTATGATACAAACACAAAGTTCATTTTAGACGGGAAAACTTCTACTTACTCAAAAACACTTCTAAAGAATAAAAATGTAGAAGCAACTATTGAAGATGAAACTCTTATTAAAACATTTAGTGTTACTACAGTAGAAACTCTTATTGGCGAAATAACAGAAGTAAACAAAACTAAAGGTTATCTTTTGATTGAAGATGAAGATGGTGATGAATATATCATCATGGATGAATATTTAGATAAATATGATGATGACGACGAGGATTACACCTTCGATGATGATACAGATTTCACTTATAATGGTGCTTCTTATTCATATTCTAAAATTTCCACTACTTCTTACCTTTACAAAAAAGGAAACTACGTAAAACTTACCTTAAGCAGTACCGACTATATTAAAACATTAGCAGTTGCTACTTCTAAATCGAAATTAGATTCTTCTAGCAGTTCTTCTGACAAAACAATAACCGGCGAAATAACCGAAGCTGATAAGTCTGATGGATACATTATTATTGATGATGATTATATCTTAATGGATGAAGAAATTGACAATTATGAAGAAGGCGATGAGGATTATTACTTTAACTCAGACGATACAGATTTTTACTATAATGGTGCTACTCAGAAATATAAAAATGCGAAATCATATATTTACAAAGAAGGTAATTACATCAGAATAACATTAGACGGAGATGAAATTACAAAATTAGAAGTTGCATCCTCAGAATCAAAACTTGACTCTTCTAGTAGTTCTTCAACAGATATTTCTGATGGATATGTTTTCGGAACTATTACTGACCTTGATGAAGATTATATAGATATAGAAGATGATGACGGCGAAGAATATACATTTGAAATCGGCAGTGATTGCGTAATAATAGAACGTTCTTCCGATGATCCAGAAGGAGATTTGTATGTTTATAATGACGAGTATGACGATATTTTAGGAGAAGATGACGAAGTTGTAATATTTGTTTACAAAAAAACTTCTAGTAAATACTACACAAGTTTAATAATTTTAATGGATTAATGGAATAAAATTTCTTCCATTTGACTATACTTTAATAAAACAAACTTATGGAGGTTAGTCCTATGGAAGAAACTTTTAGTAATTTAACGCATATTGAAAAAAAGGACAACAGCATAATAGATTACTTCATAGATAAATTTTCAAAAACGAAACCCGACGATGTAGAACTTCAAGAATTAGTTAAATGTTTAAAAACGGCTCAAATCGAATTTGAAACTGCCGTTAATAATTATGAGTTTGCAAGTGAACCGGAGTTAATTGATTACTATACATACAACATAAAAGCAACTCAAACAAGATATCAATATTTACTAAGAAAAGCTAAAGAAAAAGGGTTATAAGGAGGATAAAATGAATTCTGTATTAGTTTATATTTTAGCAGTTGTTGGGGTGTGTCTAATTGCAAAACTTTTGTCAGCCCCTCTTAAGATTGTTTTTAAGTTACTGGCAAATGCAGTTGTGGGAGCAATCGTACTTGTCTTAATAAATTTTATTGGTGGTTTCTTTGCATTCCACATTGATTTAAATTTCATAACAGCATTAATTGCCGGAGCCTTGGGAGTGCCTGGGGTAATTATTTTAGCAATAATTGAATTACTATAAATACATATAATTAGGGCCTGTAAAAAGGCCCTTTTTTCTTTCTATTCTAATTCTACCAAAATAATCTCTTCCCCTATTCTTCGAATATTTTCCCATGGAATTACAATGTCAGAGCCACCTCTAAAAAAACAAGGAAATAACCCTTGATTACATCCGGGGACAACTATTGCATTTACTGTTCCCGTACAGTAGTCTATATCTACATCGCATACACATCCAAGTCTTTTAGCATCGCAAATATTAATTACCTCTTTATGTCTAAAGTCTATTACTTTACTCATATATGTACCTCCCAACTTTTTACTAACGTAAAAATGCAGAAGCCAAAGCTTCTGCATTATATTATTCATTTTTTTATTCTTTAGTTCATATATACCTTCTCATATGCATTAACGCACTTTTTTCTAGCCTAGAGACTTGTGCCTGAGATATTCCTATCTCATCAGCCACTTCAATTTGTGTTCTGCCATCAAAAAATCTTTTCCTTAAAATTAGTTTTTCTCTATCATTTAACTTTGACATTGCCTCGCTTATAGCCAAATCAGAAATCCACTTTTCATCTGTGTTTTTTGCGTCTCCCACTTGGTCCATAACAAACAGTGTGTCTCCATCATCGCGATAAACAGGCTCAAATAAAGAAATCGGTTCTTGAATTGCATCTAGTGCCATAACCACTTCTTCTTTTGGCACTCCCATTTCCTTTGCAATCTCCATTATAGTTGGCTCTTTATTGTTTGTACTTATTAACTTCTCTTTTGCCTGTAAGGCTTTATACGCCGTATCTTTAAGTGAGCGACTTACTCTAATCGAATTATTATCTCTTAAATACCTTCTAATCTCCCCTATTATCATTGGAACAGCATAAGTAGAAAATGTAACTTCGTGTTTCAAATCAAAATTATCTATCGCTTTTATTAATCCTACACAACCTATTTGAAACAAATCATCTATATTTTCTCCTCTATTTGTAAAACGTTGTATTACACTCAACACAAGTCTTAAATTACCGTTTGCAAACTCCTGCCTTGCCTCTTTATCCCCTTTGCTAATTTTAATCAACAATTCTTTCTTTTTATCATTGTCTAAGACAGGAAGCTTAGTTGTATTAACACCGCATATTTCAACTTTATTAATCAAGCCCAAAACCTCCTTTGTAATAATCTATATTAATTATTTCCAAAATAGGTTTTTGGTATACTTAAAGAAGTTTTTATTTTTTACATCATTTTTGAAATCTCACGTTTCAGCCTTTTAATTATCTTCTTTTCTAATCTGGATATGTACGATTGAGATATTCCTAGCATATCTGCTACTTCTTTTTGGGTTTTTTCCATACCACTCTTTAAGCCAAATCGCAGCTCCATTATGTTCTTTTCTCTATTAGTAAGCTTGTCTATTGCACTGTTTAATAACTTTCTATCTACTTCGCCCTCTATTTCTTTATTAACTTGGTCAGGATCACCGCCTAAAATGTCTGATAATAATAGCTCATTTCCGTCCCAGTCCACATTAAGTGGCTCGTCAATAGAGACTTCATTTCTAATCTTAGTAATCTTTCTAAGATGCATTAAAATCTCATTTTCAATACATCTTGAAGCATATGTGGCAAGTTTTATATTCTTATTTGTATCAAATGTATTAATCGCCTTAATAAGTCCAATAGTTCCAATAGATATTAAGTCCTCTATCCCAACACCTGTATTTTCAAATTTCTTTGCTATATATACAACTAATCGAAGATTTCTCTCTATCAATACAGGTCGTACATCCTCGCCACACCTCATACGCTTAAGATAATTTTCTTCTTCGCTAGGCTCAAGCGGTGGTGGCAATACATCACTTCCTGCAATATAATAAAGACTGTCCTCTACCGTCGCATTAATAATCGGTTCTAATACCTTCATCACAAGTCTTTTTATATCTACCATAATAAAAACCCCCTTTTTAGTGTATATTAAAATTATACAAACCTAAAAAGGGGAAATTTGTCATAGTAATGTATTGAAAAACCAATAGTTTCTAC
The DNA here is from genome assembly GCA_963635575.1 of bacterium. Lineage (GTDB taxonomy): Bacteria > Bacillota > Clostridia > TANB77 > RGIG9151 > RGIG9151. Next base: position 43,153 of record CAVHFU010000001.1, read on the forward strand.
AATATTTTTACTGTTCATTTGAATTTTGCTTAAATCTGACATAGCCCATTTCTTCCCAGATATTAAAATCCAAATTTAGTCGATATAACAATCTAGGTTTTGCACCGGCTCTGTTTTTATCAACAACTACAGCATAATATCTTGTGTTAAATAGTTTAGGCTTTTCTAAATCCTTATAGTCGGTTGATTCTTCTTTATCAGCGTATTCATAATTTTGATATGTAGTATTATTTATTTCTTTTATTAAGCATAAATTATCCAAAACTTCCTTAACAGTACTACTTCCAGATATATCATTAATGTTCATATTCAGTGGCAATGTGGTGTTTTCTAAAAGTTGCATTGTCGAACCCACGAATACACCATATTCTTGAGCAATGTTAGACAATACTGTTGCCGTTTTCTTCAATTCGTCTTTATTACCGATATGCTCAATATCTGTTTTTAGAGTATCATAGAAAAAGTATTCAATTCCTTCTTTATAGTAATAATTCAATATTATATTTCTCAAATCATCATTACTGTGTTCTGCAGTATGCACAAAGTGAATTGCATTTTCCCCTTGTTCATTAAGCCAGTTCATTGCAGTTACCGTTTTATTAAATTCACTAGATACTTCGGCAAGTTTCTTTAAATAGTCATCGTTGCTTTCATTTTCACCCTTTAGCACAAATCCCTCTTCATCTACTTCTACTTCCTTATCAGCGTCAGGTCTATACTTTCGTGTAAGTAACTCTGCTTCTGGTTTTCTTAGGACTTGCTTATGCATAGCCTGAATTTCTTTGTTATTAATAACAGTAGTAGCCAAACAAAGTTTCATTTTATCTTCTGTCATTTCGTTTGAGATTATTAATACTTTTTGCTTTTGAACAAACACTAAATAACTTACTAAGTTCATCAAAAATCTACTTTTACCTGCGTTAGATGGCATAGCAAACGACATTGTTTCGCCTTTTCTTAGTCCTTTAAATGTTCTCGTCATAATTTTAAATGGTAATGATATACCTGTGGTTAAGTTATTATCGCCTTGCAGTAAAAAATCTGCTACATCTTTATTTAAAACGACTATATTGAGTCCACCCATCATGCTAGCTTTGCTAACACTAAGCTCGATTTCCCCCATAGTCATTTCTTCATATCGCTTATAATTCCTAATTTCAGCCACTTTTCCTTGGATTGTAGCTGTTGGTGCATTATCATAACCTTTTTTTAGTAAGAACAATTTCCTAAGTTTTACATATGCTTCTTCAACCGTAAGACCTGACTCCATTGCAACTCTTTTACACTCTTTTATTTGGTTAAATGTTGAATCCGTAGTTTTTGGGAAAGTAAAATTAGCTTTAGCTTCTTCATTTACATATAACTGACCTTCTCTAAATAAAACAAGCTTATATATATCATCTAGCCAAGGAACAGAAAACCTGCATTCTGTATGAACAAAATAAAATGCTGCTATTGCCTTGGGGTTAATGTGTAGTAAACCCACATAAGCAATTTCCAAATTTTCATCTATAAAGTTAGCCGGATATTCTTTTTTTAACGAGTCATCTCTTTCATAAATACTCAAAAAAATCCACTCCATTCAATATTTAAAGTCCAATATGAATATCGGATTTTTT
>CAVHFU010000001.1:44781-46531 GCA_963635575.1 bacterium
GGATTTTTTTGATAAAAATTAATCTTTTAAATAATTATTTTGTTAATACATCAATTGGGTTTACTTGCTTACCGTTCTTTTCAACTTCAAAGTGCAAATGTTCAGGTTCATAATACTCGAACGAAGACGTATTACCAACTCCGCTTATAACTTGTCCTTTTTCTACTTTATCCCCAGCCTTAACCATATCTTTTGATGATAGGTTTGAATAAATAGTTTTATAATCATTTTCATGAGATATAGTTATTTCTATGCCATTCCCGGCAGTCTCAGTAATACTCTCAACCTTTCCCCTCTCAGATGCCACCACCGGAGTCCCTCTTTTGGCAATAATGTCAACTCCGTTGTGAACAGTCCATTCCTTTAATGTTTTTGAATAAACCAAATCATTAGAAGAATATCCTAAACCAATCTCACCATTTACCGGATAAATCAAAGCAAAAGTTTCTTGTTTTTCCTCCGGTTTCACATCTTGCTCAGGCTCTTTTTCTGTTTTCTCTTCTATATTCGTCTGATTAATTTTCTCTGGTACATTTACCTTCACCATATCTTGGTCACCATTTTTAGAATCGTCTGGCAAATTATTAACAATCAATTGTATCCCCAAATAAGCCGTCAAAGCCAAAACAGACACACCAATAATAATAAAAAATATAGTTTTTTTCATATTGATAACCTCCTTTTATAAAAGGAGTATTATCAAAAATTTCCTGTTTTATTCAAAAAAGTTATATTCGCCTCTTATATAACTTCTGTATTAGGATAGTAATACTTTAGTATTTCTTCGTAATCTTTTCCTTCTCGTGCCATTACTTCAGCTCCCCATTGGCTCATACCTACCCCATGACCATACCCCTTTACTTTAAATATTACACTTTTTTCTTTTAATTCTATATCAAAATTAGCTGAGCGTAATTCTAATATACTTCGTATTGATGTACCCGATAAACTGGCTTTATCTATTTTTATTTCGTTTACCCTGTTGCCCTCTGTTCTTGAAATTATTTTGATTTTATTTTTTAATTTTTCTGTTGTAACTTGATTTCTTCCAAGATAATTATTTATAAGTGTTTTTAATTCTTTATATGTAACTTCTTTTTCACTAAAAAATGTACTCATAATTTTATCTTCGTTTGGGCTTTCTACCGATACAAGATACGGAATATCTTTTCCCCAAACATCTTTAGAACTTTCCGTTTTCCCTCCACTAGATGAATGGAAAAAAGCTTCTATTGTTTCTCCCATATAACTTACTGTTTTCCCTCGTGTTTCTTCTACTGCCTTTGATACTTTTTCAAAATTTTCAGAATAATCATTTTCCAGCCAAGCTTGACAATGAGAAGAATTATCGCAAATATGCGTACTATCCTTCATTTTAAATTTGGTATATGTTCTTGTAGCTACTGCCTGTGCCTTTAACGCCTCAATGTTAAAACCGCTTGGCATTTCAGCATATACAACTCCTTTTAAATATTCTTCTAATTCCATTTCTACGATATCACCGGTCTTACTTCTTACCAAATATATTGCTTCTTCCTTTTTTACTTTGTCATCTACTATATTTACCTCACTGTTTGTTAATTTAAGTGCAAGAAATAGCATTGCCAAACAAAAAAATATTTTTTTCATTCCCTCTCACCCCACATATTAGAATATTTTTCTAATATTTTAATTATTCATTTTTATATTAATTTTTTTGTAAAAAACTATAAAGTTTTTTTCTATATTAACGATAATAGGGTTGTAAGAG
>CAVHFU010000001.1:46541-119298 GCA_963635575.1 bacterium
TGTTAAAGGAGGAAAAAAGATGTCTAAAATAACAGCTAATATTTTTTCAGAGTTTGAAAAAAGCTTATTGAAAAATATGCAGGAACTAGAAATTATGAAAAATCAAAAGGAATATGTATTAAAGAACATTAATGTTCCATTTAGGAAATGGTTATATTCGGGTACTACCGAAACATGTAAAAACCAAAGACCTTTCTCTGTATTAAATGAAGACTTAAACTCAGAAATGTTGGTTGTTCCAAAATTACATGTTAATTTAAATAAATTGCAAAACACTTTTACTTCAAAATATAATTTGTATGAAATTTCCAAGAAGAACCATCCAATTGTTGATGACTGTACAAAGTTACTAAAAGCTTTATCTAAAAAAATTCCTTGTTCTAAAACCAATACTCTTTTAGGACAGACGAAAGCTACGTTGTCTGAGGATATGTTCTTTGAAGATGGTGAATACTTAGATTATATTACCAACTTATGTAATTCAATTGGACTTACAGAACGCCACACTAAAAAGACAAGCAGATATGATTCTATAAAGATTTCAGAAACAGGAAAAGAATTCTTAAAATTATCTAAAGCTGATAAACTTGCCGTTCTTCAAAAGGCGGCTGTAAATTTAGCTTCTTATGAATTAAAGAGTGCATTAATGGCTAAGGCTGAAATGCTTGCTACTTTACTTGAGAGAAATGGCGAACCTATTAAGGCTTCTGTTAAACTTGATTTCTTCTCTCCTGAAAGACTTGGAAAGATTTTATCTACAAAGAGCATAAATCTTGAAGATTATTATGATGAAGTATTTGATGGTCTTGGAATTAACCGTAAAAAGTATGTTGATTACTTCAACTCTAAATCTGCAGAGGTTGACACTTTCGAAAATGCATTAGAAGATGAAAAGTTATTCCTTTCTATATATATAATGGATATTCAAAATATGTTTGATACTTATTTTGTAGTACCTTTCGGATACTATTTTATGAGTTTCGTTCCTACATATTCTGCTGCATTTAACTGCCAATCAACAATAATGGAAATGTTACTTGCTAAGGAAAATAAAAGAATGTGCGAACATTTAAGCTATTCTGTACCGGTTAGCCTAACCGCTACTTCAATAGCAAATATTAACTAGTTTAAATGTTTATTATTTAAGGACATCTCAGTAGTTGAGGTGCCCTTTTTGCTTGTGTCGAAATAAAGCGAATATGGTAAAAATATATGCTTGATTTTTATATATTATTTCTATATAATGATTTCATAGATTGAATCCGCCTTCGGCGTAATGTAGAAATGCATTGGAAGATTGCAAAGCAATCTGCATAATGATTTCATAGATTGAATCCGCCTTCGGCGTAAGAATTAAAAGTGATTGTTTCAATATTTATATTGGATGTGTGTATTTATGATAGAATTAACTAAGTTGAATAATAAAAAGTTTGTTATTAATGCTGACTTGATCGAGTATGTTGAGGCTTCTCCGGATACTACTGTTTCTCTTACTACGGGAAATATTTTTGTTGTTCGTGAAAGCGTTGATGAACTCGTTGATAAAGTTATAAAGTTTAGACAAAAATCTAATTCTTTTTTACAAATGACAAGGGAGGAAATTAATAATGGGTAAAAAAGCAGTTTTGTTTATTATTGTCGGTATTGTACTAGGCATCGGCGGAGCTTTGGCCGGAGTGTTTTTTATGCTAGACCAAGCCAATAAACCAGAAAAAGAAATCACTAATACTGAAGTTGAAGAATTTGATCTAAAAAACGGTAAAAGTCTTACTTTAGAAAAAGTTCAAATTCCTTTAGTTCAAACCGGTTCTAAAACTCAGTTTCTTCAAGCTGATTTCACTATCGTCTTTAAAGACGAAAAGGCATTGACACAGGCTGAAGGAATGGAAGCGTACATAAAGGACGCTATTATGAGCGTATTTGAAGTTAAAACTGCGGATGAACTAAAGCAGTTAGGTGCGAGAAATGATATGAAAGAGCCTGTATTGAATGCTATACGCGAGCTTTATAATGATGAAACTGACAGAGAAAATATCGTTGCTGTCATGATTCCGACTTTCATAGTAACCTAAAATTTTATTTAACAAAGGAGAAAACTAATATGGCAATTACAAGATATGACTTTTCTAAGCCGAGTAAATTTGCAAAAAATCATATTGCCGGTTTTAGAAATATATATGAATATTTTTGTAAGACATCTTCTATTATATTAGAAACTCTTGTCCGTAGCGAAGTAACTATCGAAATTCAAAATATAAAAGAAATGCCGTATGAAGGATATATTAAAACGTTAAGAGACCCTGTTGCTATCGGTGTTATTAGGGCTCAGGAACTTCAAGGAGATATACTAATGGAATTCCCACCTAATATCGCATTAGAGATTATCGACAAGACATTAGGTGGAAACGTCGAGGCTTTCTCTACCGAAAGAAATCTTACGGAAATTGAAGCGGCCATCATATATAATATAATGAAGAATCTTATGAATCCCCTTAAAGAAGCTTGGGGACAAGCATATAACATTACACCTATCGTTGAAAAATTCTTTACCACAACTAAACTTATTAATATGACACGACTCAATGATACAATCATCATGGTTGAAATCGATGTTGGACTCGGTAAAGCGAAAGGTTGCATGAGATTTTGTATTCCGTATGAAACTATTAAACATATAGTTAATAAAATTGACATTAAATCTTGGTTGTTTACAGATGTTGAGCCTAATTCACCGGAAAAAATCCAAAAAATTGAGGAAAAGGTTGAATTATCTAAAGTTGATATTCATGCCATTCTGGGCGAAACTAAATTACAACTTAAAGATATTAAAGAATTACAAGTAGGCGATGTAATCACCCTAAATACCGATATAAAATCTGAACTTTCCTTATACATTGACGGTGTAAAAAGATATAAAGCACGACCCGGAACAAAAAATAAAAAACTAGCTGTAAAGATTACTGAAACCATAAAAAAAGAGGATGAATAAAGGAGGATTTTACGGATGTTAGATAATGAAGAAATAAAACATTTATTAAAGAAAAGTTCTGATTTCGAACAGACTACTGAGATGCTTTCAGAAGATGATAGAGAAATTGTTATAGAATTATTTAAAAAACCTTTTGAAGCTGTTGCTAAATCTATTAGTAAGATATTGAGCAAAAAAACTTCTATCGGTGAAATAACCGCCGACATAGCCAATTCCGGCTTACTAAAAGAGACATTAGGTGATGACTACTACTTAGCTGATGCGGTATATAAATCCGGCTTATCCACTTTTGCTTTTGAGAATGTTGCCGTTAAAAAGATGGCCTCACTCCTGCTAGAAGCTATATATGAAGAAGGAGAACTTAGCGAAACAGAAATTAATTCTTTTAAGGAAATTTTTTCTCAAATGACCTCCGGACTAGGAAAAGCATTATCTAATGAAATTGATGCGACTGTTGAACTTTCTGAGACTGATGAGCCTAGTAAAATCACAGATCTTAATGAGAATGTTCTGCAATTTTCAGTCGGTTTAACTGTAAATGAGGATATTAACACCACATTTTATTACTACATATCTTATGGCGTATTAAACGCACTCTTAAAAGTTGCAAAAAGCAAGATTAAAGACGAATCAGAAAAAGAACAACATAAAGAAAATGAGCATAAACCGGAAGAAGAACTCGAGGAAAGTTCCGCTACCGTCTCCCCTATCCAGTTCGAGGAGTTAACAGACGATGTGGTAGCTAATGAAAAAGAAAATATGGATTTATTAATGGATCTTCAACTTCAAGTTAGTGTTGAACTTGGTAAGGTAAAGAAACCCATTAAAGATATTTTGCAATTTACCCAAGGTACTATCGTAGAGCTTGATAGACTTGCCGGAGATAATGTTGATGTTTTAGTTAGCGGAAAGATTATTGCAAAAGGCGAAGTCGTAGTTGTAGACCAAAACTTTGGTGTTCGTATAACAAAAATCGTATTACCTGAAAAAAGAGTTTAAATTTTTGGAAGGAGTCACATATGGGTGCACAAATTGTTAGCTTACTTACTATTTTAATCGCATTAGGTAGTGTTTGTTTTTTAGCTTTTATTACCACTAAGTTTATAGGTAAAAAATCCGGTGGTATAATGAAAAGCAAACATATGAAAGTGATTGATTCCCTTTCTATGGGATTTGACAAAACTCTATATCTTATCCAAGTTGGAAAACAATATGTACTAATGTGCTCTTCCGTTAAAGGTTTTGACTTTATTTGTAATGTTGATGACTCTATGGTAAACCTTGATGTTACAAATATTGAAAATGATAAAAAAGGTTCTTTTGGCAAGTATTTTGACTTTTTTAAAGTAAGTGAAAATAATACTTCTCATGAAGATAATTCAATGAATAAAAACTTGCAAAAACTAAGGGATGCATTTAACAACAATAAAAAGTAAAAGAGAGGGCTTAAATACAAATGATTAAAAAAATGAAATTTATCTCAATTATTTTAATAATGTTTTTGATGTTTTCCTCAGTATCTTTTGCAACAACTCTTACCATTCCGACAGTTACAATTGGTGTAGAAAATGCTACTGAACCTCAAGAGACAGTAAACACTATACAGATTATATTACTACTTACTGTTTTAGCATTAGCTCCATCAATTTTAATTTTAATGACATCATTTACACGAATCATAATCGTGTTATCTTTTTTGCGTAGTGCTATGGGAACTTCGCAAATGCCACCTAACCAGGTGCTTGTTGGTTTAGCATTATTTTTGACTTTTTTCATTATGAGTCCTACATTTGCTAAGATTAATACCGATGCTCTTCAACCTTATTTAGCAAATGAAATTACACAGCAAGAAGCTTTTGATAATGCTGTAAAGCCTTTAAAAACTTTTATGCTTAGCCAAATTAGAGGTGAAAAAGATTTGGCATTATTTTTAGAGCTTTCCGGCGAAAAGGCTCCGGAGAATTTAGAGGATTTACCTCTCACTATAATAATTCCCGCTTTTACAATAAGTGAATTAAAAATCGCGTTCCAGCTAGGTTTTATCGTTTATATTCCATTCTTAATTATAGATATGGTAGTTGCAAGTACACTTATGTCGATGGGTATGATGATGTTACCACCTACAATGATTTCATTGCCATTTAAACTACTTATATTTATTTTAGTAGATGGTTGGAACTTACTTATTACTTCTGTTGTATCCGGATTTGTCCGATGAATTAATTTATACATAAGATTAGGAGGCGAAGAATATGAATACCGATGCAATTATGGACGTTGCTATAAACTCTATGAGCGTTGCTATAACCCTTGCGGCTCCTATTCTTTTAGTCAGTATTATCGTAGGACTTGCCGTTAGCATATTTCAAGCCACTACACATATTCAGGAGCAAACGTTAACATTCGTGCCAAAGGTTTTATCTATCGTCGGTGTACTTTTATTACTCGGCTCTTGGATGCTATCTGTTATGTCTAATTTTATTACAGAGTTATTTACAAACATGAATACTATGTTTTTATAATTGTTTTAAAAATATATAAAAGTAGGTGAAAAAGAAATATGCCGGATTTTAATACATTTGTTCAAAATTTTGATGCCATTTTATTAGTTTTGGTAAGAATGACCGGCTTATTTATTCTATCCCCTGTTTTTGGTAGGCAAAACATGCCAGTTATACTAAAAATCGGCTTTACCTTTTTTTTGACTTTAATTTATGTAACCGCCACAAACAACTTAGCCATTGATTATCAAAACAGCATTGTATTATATACAATTTTTATTGCTAAAGAACTTGCAATAGGTATAATAATGGGATATGTTACTTATATAATCATGTCTGGAATTTACCTTGCAGGTCAGCTCATAGACTCTCAAGTCGGATTCGGTTTTGCTAACGTTTTAGACCCTATAACCAATATCCAAGTACCGCTTACGTCCAATTTTTATTACACATATATAATACTCGTTTTTCTAATTATTAATGGGCATCATATGCTAATAAGAGCACTTTTTTATAGCTTTCAAGTACTACCTGCTGGGAAATTAACATTTAGCTCTAACGTAATTTATGAACTTACGCAAATAATGGCTAATATGTTTGAAATAGGATTAAAAATAGCAGCCCCTATCATTGCTGCCGTTTTCATAGTCGATGTTGTGTTAGGTATTCTTTCAAAAACCATACCCGAAATGAACGTATTTATGCTAGGTATGCCGATAAAAATATTTATTGGACTAATAATTATCACAATAACATTATCCGGATCCCCTACAATTGCGGAAGGTCTTACGGTAATAATGGAAGAAAAAATACTGGTATTTTTCAAGGCGATGAGTGGTGCTTAAAAAAAGGAGGTATAAATTAATATGAACTTAGAAGAAGAAAAGAAACAATTTAATATTAATTTATACTTACGAGTTCCGCTCCAGTTCTTCGCAGATAGCGATGAAAAAACTGAGGAGCCTACCCAAAAACGTAAGCAAGACGCCAGAAAAAAAGGTCAAGTTTTCAAAAGCACAGAATTAAATTCTGCTGTTGTACTCTTGGCTGTTTTTGTATGTTTAAAAACATTCGGACTTGGCTTATATGCAAAAATGGTGGAATTAATGAATCTCACATTTGAAGTTTATATGATAAAAGATGACTTGTTCACAATTAGCGGAATTATGGCATTAGCAACTGAGCTTGCCGTTCGTTTCTTTTCTGCCCTACTCCCTATATTCGCTTTTGCTATACTGGTCGGTGTAATTGCTAATCTAATGCAAAGTGGGCTAATCTTTACCACAGAATCAATAAAGCCAAAATTCAGCAACATAAACCCAATTAACGGTCTTAAACAAACTTTTTCGCTAAAAAACACTGCTGAATTTTTCACAAAAACACTGTTAAAAGTTGCTGTGGTTGGTTTCATTGCCTATTCCACAATAAAGGACAACTATACTGCAATTATAAATACACTAAACCTAAATGCTAGTTCTATTGCCCAATATATTATGGGCACAATAGTCGATTTAGGGATAAAAATTTCAATGTGGTTAGTTGTTGTAGCTATCATAGACGTTGTTGTTCAAATCAGAAAACACAGAAAAGATTTAAGAATGACAAAGCAAGAAATCAAAGAAGAATTCAAACAAACAGAAGGAAATCCACAAATCAAAGGTAAAATTAAGCAAAAGCAAAGACAAATGGCCGTAAATAGGATGATGCAACAAATCCCAAAAGCAGACGTTGTAATTACAAACCCAACACACTTTGCTGTAGCCATAAAGTATAGTCCGGAGGAAAATGATGCACCAATTGTAATTGCCAAAGGGCAAGACTACTTAGCATTTAGGATAAAAGAAATAGCAAAAGAAAATAAAGTTGAAATAGTTGAAAATAAAGCCTTAGCAAGAACCTTGTATGCTGCTGTTGAAATTGGTGATCCAATTCCTGAAGAATTATATCAAGCAGTTGCAGAAATATTGGCATACGTTTATTCTATCAAGGCTGGTTAAAAAGATGTCCTATTCACACTTTCTCCAAACTTCTTCATTTCCTCAATAAATCTAATCATCTCATCCGGGATATCCAGCCTTGGCTTATGTGCAATTTTAAACGCCAAACTATCGCTACTATCCTTAACTTTATTAATCATATCAGGAACTTCTGATAACCTTTCAATATATAAAGCCATCTTCTCTAACTCGCCATTTGAATAATAAAACTTTATTGCCTTTTCTAAAAAGCTAACATATTCTATATAATTGAGCATCGTATATTTCTTATTCTTAACTATCCAATCCTCATACTCATATGCTTTATCATAATTCCCAAAAGCTTGTTCTTTCTTAGACAACCAAAAACAAGCATTTAAAAAATACTTATTTTTATCATAAAGCTTGTTAGCAAGGGCGACTCCCTTTCTCGCATCCGTAGTAGCTTCCAATTCTTTATTTAGTGCGATAGAATATGGAAACAAAGTATTACCAATGTCATACCTTCCAAACGCATTAAGCAAAATTACAAAACCAAAGAATAAATATATGCATCCAATTGTCACAATTCCAATTCGTAATTTAAAACTATTATTAATCTTAACTTTATTTGTAAACTCTAAAGTCATAAAAAGTACTAACATAATAGCCATAAATTCCATATTAAAATCAATTAAGCTATGCCCTAAAATAACCATCATAAGAACTCTATCACGAGTTTGAACTTTCTTATCAAAGAATCCCATAATAAAAATAACCACAATAACTAAAGCAGAAATCACCCCAACATCAAGTGCTACTTGTAAAAGACCATTATGCACAAATTTTGCATCATATGCTCCGGTTTGGAAGCCCTCTTGCATATACCACCAAGCCATATACCCATATCCAAAAATATTTTTCCCTATAAGCCTTAATGCGTCTTTATAGTATAAAATTCTAAGAACCCATTCGCCAGAATTCCCCGTAGTTTCAGCCAATCTATTATTAACTCCGAAACTACTCATTATAATAGTAACAATAGTCCCAACTATAACCATTATTCCTAAATTAATAAAATTTTTCTTACGCATATTTCTATTAAGCATAAGAATTAGCAAATATGAAAAAACAGAAATAATCATTATTGCTCTACTATTAGTAAGAAGAATTCCAACAAATAATAAATTTATTTTTATTAAATCTACTACTTTTAGTTCTTTTTTAAATCCAATAATTATTATTCCAATCAGTAAAAATAAAGCAAATGAATTGGCGTAATTAAAAAATCCTGCCAATCTATTTTGATAAAAAAATATTCCACTTTCTACTCCCCAAATTTTCTCACCAGCAGAGACTACAAGGATAATACATACCATTATAGTTCCAATTTCGGCCGCAGCATTAAACCATTTATCTTTTTGTTCTATCGTATATTCATACTGCATAACTACAATAATAAAAAGTGGAACCGTAAAAAATTTCAAAAAGCCCAAAAACGACAATTCAGTATCAACAGAATAAAAAGTTGTGATTAAATATGAAAATGACCATATTAAAATCATTATAAACTTTATATCTTTAGTAAATATAAATTCTCCATTTTTTACTATTTTATATAGTAACAATGCGACCAAAACCACATCAAGCATAAAGACTATATGTAATTCATTTGCACCATGAAAAAACGGAAAAACTGCTAATGCTCCCATATCATGCTCTCCCCCATAAAACTCATGGTTAATGATATCATATTTTTTTATCACTTTCAACATTGTTGTATATGAATTTCCATAATAGTTGAAGTTGGATATTAAAAAAAGACTATTTATTTTAAATAGCCCCAAACTTCATTTTTCAATTAATTTCATCCATCCCTTCCATAATTTTTTCAAACAATATCAAGCATTTATTAACATAAGCAGGTTCTTTATTTTCAAGTAAATTTGAAATTTTTTTTAGATATTCATTTTTTGCAAATTCTATATTAGACACATCATTTCCAACCAAATAATCAATACTTAAATTAAAAACTGATGCCACCTTAAAAAGCGTCTTTAGCCCTAACTTTCTTTTCCCATTCTCTATATCTGACATAAATGTAGGTGAAATAGAAATTAGTTCAGCAAACTCCTCTTGAGTTAAATTCCTAATTCTTCGTTCTTCTCTTATCTTTTTCCCCAGCTTACCATAGTCAATCACAAAACTCATAATATACTTCACCTCTTAGTATAAGCAATATTGCCATTAATACTAGTATCTCTTTTAAAACTAAAATACCAATATTAACTCACAAATTGAATAAACTAAAGGCGTTTGTTTTAAACTAAAAGCGTTGAAAATTCAATAAATTTTCAACGCTCACTTTTTCTATAACTATTCAAAAGGACACCACAACCTAAAGCGAACAAAAATATGCTTATCCATTGATTTACGCTTATACTATTAGACCATGAAGCCCTAAAAAAATCCAATGTGAATTTAGAGAAACTGCATAAAATGAATGTCCAACCTATTTTCTTAAGATTATCTTTTTTGCATACAACTAGCCATACAAAAATCATTAAATTTACAATACACTCGATAAGCTGGATCGGAAATAATTTTATATTGTTACTTGCTTCAATAGAATTCAAATAAATAACACTTATCGGTATATCGCACTCTATTCCATAGCAACATCCTCCAAAAAAGCATCCTAATTTACCTATTGCATATATAAGTGGCAATAAGATTACATATTTAAATAAAAACTCATTAATCGGTAACTTGAACTCAAAACAAAATGCACACACCATCAAAGCTCCACCAATTAGTGCCCCATATGCTGACATCCCAGAATTTAAAATACTTTCATACTTTGGATAATTTGCAAAATATGATAATATCTTAGCACCCATAATAAATCCAAGATTTTCATAAAACAAAAATCCTGATATTATTTTAATATCATATTCTTTCTTTAATGAAATCACTATAAATATAATATTCACTAATAGTGCTAAACAAAAACATATAGCATAAATTCCACGAATTGTTCCACTTATAATCATTTTGTTCCCGATCCTTATCTACTCATTTAATCTTTATAGCAAACTCAAATGGCAATAAAGCATCTGATACGCCCCACCCTGCTCCACAACACATACAATACCCTATCCCTTCAATTACACGGTAAAATAACCACGTATTTAGAATTGCCATGACGATGATTATCGATATAGCAAATGAAAACGTAGCCACTATATTCAAATTTTTTATCATAAAGAATATCAATATAAATATATTTATAACAAATACTGGGAACACAGTAAATACTATATAATCAGTAGTTGCTACATTTTTAAATAATCCACAAAATATATACCAAATACAATATGCAATCTCTAATACTACCATTATTATGCTAATTGTGTTTATTATTCTATCTCTTTTTTTATGCTCTTGGTTATCTTTTTTTATTAAGTGTCCACAATTTTCGCAATAATTTCCACTATCCGAGTTTTCTTTCCCGCAGTTTTGACAAATCATCTAATATGCACACTCCTAATCTAAAATAATATGCACTTGACCAGAGTTTCAAATTAATTAATCTTCAGAAAAATATATCTCTCTTAAGGTTTTTTCGCCCTGGCCTAGTGTTACCTCTCCATCTTCACTTTCAGAAACAACTTCCCAAACCTTAGTATCTAGAGTATTATGAACTATTATTGCAATATTTCCTCTATTCGCTTCATCAGTAGTATCCTTAACATCTTTTAGTAAATTCAGCCTTGCTGCTTCACTAGTGTAATTTCCAAGCCATGTTCCCCCCTCTATTACATATCCGCTTCTTCCTAAAGCATTAATCATAAATGTCAAAGTCTCATTTAACGCAACTGTATCATTAGGTCTAAATTCATCCGATTCATTAAACCCAACCATCATACCGGAAGCATTTATCTAGCCTGTATACTCGGCTCCTTTTACTACGTCTGTAAATTCACTTTCTTCGTTACGCTTTTCATTAGCTATACTCTCACTTATTCCTGTTATCTTACCAACTATTACCGCCATTTCTGCACGCGTAATACTATCAGTCACGTGGAAAGTTCCATCCTAGTAATTTTCCATAATGTCTAAATCTGTCACATCTTCTATAGCTTCACTAAGTGCTAGGTCGGGCTCAACAACAATATTTCCAATCCAATAAGCCTTAGAAAATTCATTTTCGCTTTCTTGGATTTCTATTTCATTTCCAGAATAACAACTTATTAAATCTCCTTTTTTAATCTCAAAATCAGTAAGTGTTTTTCCTTCTCCTACCTTATTTAAATATTTGTCTGAAGCTTCTTCGTATGCGACCTTGAATATTCGTCCACTCGCTTCATTATAATAATTAGTAAGTTCTACTTTCCTATATGGCTTACCTGTATTGTCATTTAGAATTTCTGAAACTTCTTTTACTACACCTACATATTTATTTATTTTATATTCGTCAGAAGGGAGTAAACTTTCCGTCTCCTTAGTTCTTATGAATAGATATGTATCTGCCACACTATTATCAGGAATTATTAAGTTTTCCTCTCTAGTAAAGTCTTCATAACTTCCTTCCCCAAGTTTACTTACTTTATACTCATATTCTGCTTTTAACGTATCAAAATCATCAACTATTACTTTGCCATTTAATTTATCCACTTCAAAATCAGGAGCTTCTGGTCTAATTTCATTAAACCCAACACTGTAAGGGTACCCTGACACTCCATTTCCTAACGAGCCGGTTTTCAGTCTTACATAAACATGATGCTTATTATTATCTGGAACATTTATAATTCTTTCTGTACATTCGTTCCAACTACCATCATCAATTTTATACTCGTATTTGCCTAATTGGATATCCTCCGGTAAAGTAACATTTCTGTTTACATCGTCTGCTGTGCAACTTGGTGCATCATCTTTAATCCTTACTTTTATTGCCTCAGTAGCAACATTTCCTTGAGCAAATATAACAAAATATTCGTCCATTTCATCGATAACAGCATCTACTTTAACGTTTCGTACGTTAACTGAATTACTATCATACCAGTCACGGGTACCCTCCTGAATTCCATTACATTTATACTTGGCATACTCTGTTCCAAAATCAACCTTGCCTTCACTAACAGAGAAACTAGGAATATTTTTTTGTGTTAACACTAAATTATCAATTGTAGCAGGTCTTTCGTTATATTTATATGTAACAATAGCGTCTCCCTTAGTTATGTCAAAGTCATCAACTAATGTTTTACCTTTGCTTCCATCTCCACAAATATAGGTATTTTCTAAATCTTTCATAGAAATAGGTATTTCTACAATCTTAAATTTATCATCTTCATCTATATCGAAAACTTTAATCTTGATAAATCTTGTTTTCCCTTTTAACGCTCCAACCTCTTCGACAACGCCTCTTGTTCTTTCAATTATCTCTTCTTCCGACGGCAATAAATCTCTTGTACCCTTTTCTCTTATACATAGAATCGATGGATCGGAGAATTCGCCTACTACTATATTCTCTTCACTTTCAATATCGCGATATTCTTTGTCATAAAAGTAAACTCCTTTATATTTTACTTCATAGTCTGATTTATTTTCTTCGAAATTTTCTATAATTAATTTACCACTTAGCACATCCACTTTAAAATCAGGACGCTCAGGTCTAATCATTACATTTGTTTGAATATCCGAATCACTATTATATTTTATCACGACATCTATCGTCTGGCTATCCCAACCCTCAGGTCCCCAACAACTAACTTCTTTTAAAAATCTCGAACTAGGTTCATACCATTCTGTAACTCTTTGTCCATCAATCTCATATGCCACCATATAGTGTGTGTACTTATTGCCTAAATCAATAGTCTTTGATTCAACATCTAGTTTAAACTTTGGTATACCTTTAAAACTCATAGACACACTGGCGAGTTTATCTTTAGTAGCTTTTTTACGAACGTATACTACATCTCCCTCCTTTACTGCTAGCTCATTGCTGTCGTCAAATGTATACCAGTAAGTTGTCTTTTCGCTTCTAGCACCTCTTGCGTAATACTCATACAACGAATAATCATCATCTTTAATGCTTATCGTAGAATTACTACGATCAAAACTTATTTTAGCTATAATTTCTCCAGGATTATAGCTTCCTACGTCTATTATCTGCCTTTTCGTTAAATCTTCAGCCTTGGCAATTGTAATATATTTACTAAAACTATATGATATTTTCTCGCCATCAATAAAGTTACTTATTGCACTATACCATGTTAGAGGTTCACTCTCAGTATTATTAACGAAACCATATTTATATGCACTATAATCTACCCCTAAATCAATTCCTCCGGCAATCGTATCAACTTTAAAATCTGGTATTGCAATTGTTTTTTCAGTATGTATATAGTTAATAATATTTCCTTTAGAATTAAGTCTACCATTTTGACCGAGCTTATAGATTTCTAACTCTGCATCATACGGCAAAACTAATTCCGAACTATAAAATTCTTTATCCCTAAAACAATCTTTGACTTCATTTCCAGATCTAGAATAAGTAATGTCATATCTATAATTTTCAAAATCTTTTCCTATAACTATTTTATTTTCACTCTCTATCTCTTCTACTTCGGCTATTTCCCTAGCTTGAATTATTTGCTTTAATTTAGTATTTTCCTTAAGCCTTATTGCAAAATATGTTGGCTCTACATACTCACGTCCTGATAAAAATGCATGATTTACATGAAGGGTACCAATTCCATTATCTTCAGTAACTACAGGAGAAACTCCACTATACCAGTCTTGACTACTGCTAGAAAGTGATTTCCAAATATCGTTCTTATCAAAATCTTTAGTATTATCGCTATATGCTACTTCGTACTTGCTCCAATCTTTACCGAGTGATATGTGTCCGCTTTCTCCATGACTTACTTCATCAACAACTAGTTTAAACTCCGGAAGTTTAGCTTCTGTAGATGAACCACCACTAGGCTTTTTATTTCCACTGCTTGAACTGCTTCCGCCACTAGACGATCCTCCGCCACCACTGCTAGTTTCCTTTACAGTTACAGTTTTTCCGGGATCTACATCTTTATCTCCGGCGGTAACCCCTAATGTATTTTTATCGGCAGTAACTTTGGTACCTTCAGTTTTAATCGAAACATTATTAGCCTTAACATTAACATTTTCAGCTTTGCCGCTACCGTAAATATATGTACCGCTAGCCCCATTATTTACCTCAATTTTTTCAACATTTCCTTTAGAAATCTTTATCTTACTTTTATGATTTACAGAAATATTTTTAATATCACCCTTAACTTCAATATTCACAGGATTATCTATACTAACTTTTCCGAAATCGCCATCTAAAATAACTTCAGACTTAACTCCAATTTCATTTACCGTAGACTTAGAATTATATATTCTAACCTTTCCAATATTGCTATTTATAATAACCTTACCTTTAAGAACAGAACCATTAAGAAGTTTAATAGAATTTTCTCCACCGCCTCTTACTATCGTTCTACCTGCTACAGTAACATTATTTAAGGCTACTTCACCATCGCCAACACCGTCAGCAATAATAAGATCTCCTGTAACTGTTGTATCTTTTAATGTTACACCACGTGTACTTACAATAATATTGCCCATCGGAACATTAGTATAAGTTCCTGGCGTATTATAATAGCCTTTAAAAATATTCTTCATAATTTGTGCAAATTCCTCACGAGACATATTACCTATCGGATTAAGTCTTCCATCCGCATTACCTGCCACGTAATTATTCTGAACCATACTTGCAACTCTTCCCTTAGCCCAATCACCGACTAGGTTATTATCTCTAAATTTAGATAAATAAGAAACGTCTCCCTCTTCCATTTCTAAAGCATTATAAAGGACAGAAAACATTTCCTGACGACTTATATTCTCATTAGGTCTAAGACGCCCGTCCCCATAACCGGCAAAAGTTCCCATTTTAACGGCTTTCTGCATTTCTTCATAATACCATTTATCTTTTTCAACATCAAAGTATCCCGAAATATCCGCTTTTTCCGTAGCACCAAAAACATTATTAATTCCAAGTGCCATTTCAGCTCTTGTAAGATGTTCCATAGGTCTTATTTTCCCATAATCGTCAACTAATATTTTTTTATCAATAGCCTCTTCAACCGCCGGCTTAGACCACCCTTTAGGCATATCCGTAATATTAACAGGTACCGCAAAAGTACTTGAACACATAAATACAATTACAAGTCCCATTGACACTACTCGCTTAATTTCCATATCGTCTCCTCCAATTCATATTACAAAATTTACCTTACATGTTTCATTATAACATTAAATTTTTTTTACGTCAACACATAAGTAGAACAAGTTACACAAAAGTAGAATATATGCGTATTTCTTGCTATCTCCACAATTTGCAGTAAAAAAGCAAAACGCCCGTTCAGCATTACGTGAACAAGGTGTTTTGCCAAAATTCAAACTGTTTTTCATCATTCTCTACCTATTCATAAATTATTGCAAGGCAAAACCCGAAACAAACAGCGTTTCGGGTTTTGTCATGTACCAATCAACAATACATTTGTCATTTTTATTATATTCGTAATTACATTATTTGCCACTGTCCTTTTATCTTAAAATATTGTCATATTTCTTGTAATGTCATTAAACGTTACAAACACCATAAGGAGTAATAATAATGCCATTCCTGCCATCTGTAAATAAAGTTCAATCTTTGGATTAGGACGCTTTCTTGTAATTCCCTCTATTATTATAAATACCAGCTTTCCGCCATCTAGTGGAGGAATAGGCAATAAATTTACAATTCCAAGATTTAAGCTTATAAAGATGAGTAATGTCAAAAATGCACTGCCTGTGCTAGTTTGACCAACAACCTTAGCAATTCCTACAGGTCCACTCAAATATTTAACATTAATTTGACCTGTAAATATCTCATACACTTGGTTTAACATTTGTTGCATTTGAGATATAGATTCCCAAAAAGAATAACCAATTAGTCCTACTTTGTCAGTTGATGTTTTTCCAACAAAGCCGATTACATACTTTTTAAGCAATTCAGGACAAACAGGTGTAACTTCCTTTTCAATAGTTTCTCCGTCTCTTAACAAAGTAATTGAAACAGGTATGTTCGCACTACTGCTTATAATTGCAGTAAAATCTTCAACAGTTGTAAACTTATTTCCATTTACAGCTAAAATTTCATCGCCCTTTTTAAAATCTGCTTCACGAGCCGGACTATCTACCGAAACATCATCAATAACAGCAGTATTGTTATCAAAAGTCAAACCGATTAGTCCTGTTTCTTGCACATTAGGACTAACAGAATAATTAATTTTATCATTGCCTCTTCTTACAGTAACATTAATAGGCTTTCCTTTATTAACTCTTAAATATTCAGTTATGGCACTAAGTGTCCTCATTCTTTTTCCGTCAATTTTATAAATTTCATCATTCACTTGAATTCCCGCAATTTCACCGGCAGAACCTTCTGTAAAAGATTCAACAACAGTCGTAGGATATGCACCGGCGGAAAAATAAATTATAAAAAATGCAGCAAGTGCAAACACAATATTAACAGTAGCGCCCATTATAACGACCAAAAATCTTGCCCATATAGGTCTATTATTAAAAGCTTTCGGGTCATCTGAGTCTTCCTCTTCTCCCTCTAATGCTACATATCCGCCAAGAGGTATCCATCTTACAGCATATAAAGTCTCGCCTATTTGCTTCTCCCAAATACTAGGGCCGAAGCCGACAGAGAATTGGTTAGCTTTCATTCCGACAGCCTTCGCCATAAGGAAATGACCACCCTCATGAATTATAACCAAAAAAGATATCAAGATAACAAACTTAATTATCCCCCATACAATCATCATAAAAACAACCCCCTATCTCAAGAAGCTTTCAAAAAGCAAAACTGCATAATAGCAAATAGGTGCAACAAACAACACACTATCTAATCTATCCAAAACCCCACCGTGACCGGGAATAAAGCTTCCAAAATCTTTAGTATTTACATATCGCTTTATGGTTGACGCAATTAAGTCTCCGATTTGTGCAAAAATAGAACAAACCAAACCAAAAGCTACCATTTCCCAGTATTGTATACTAAAACCACAGTAATTATTCAATACCGAGCAGTATATAACAAAAACAATTGTAGTTCCGATTATTCCACCAATAGCACCCTCAATAGTTTTCTTAGGGCTAATGTTAGGACATAACTTGTGACGTCCAAACTTAACACCAACAAAATATGCAAATGCATCAGTTAAACATGCCCCAAATAGAATAAACCATATCGCATAGGTACCTACATCATCAAAATAATATGTATTTAATACAAAACTAAGTAAAAATGGTATATATAGCATGGAAAAACAACTTAAACACACATCAACCAATGTCCTTTTAGTCATAAACAACGCATATATCAAAATAATCAATATCAAAAATGAAAATATGGAAAATGAAATCTTATACGCCATAATTGAACTCTCGCCATTAACAAATAAAAGTCCCAAGCAAGTCAAATACGGTATGGCTTTAAGTGGCTTATATCCTCCTTTTTCCATTGCCTTTATAAATTCATTCGTTCCTCCGATTGCGAGTAACGTAACTAAAATATTTCCAATAAACTTAGGAAGGCATAATATAGCAAATATAACCGCAAAACCTGCTAAAAGTCCATAAACAACTCTTTTTAGCATATCTTTATACCTCTCTTTTCTATTTCCCGCCAAACTTCCTATTTCTCTTACCAAAATCCGAAATCGCATTTTCTAATATCTTTCTAGAAAAATCAGGCCATAATACATCTGTGTACCAAAGCTCAGAATATGCACATTGCCATAATAAGAAATTGCTGAGTCTCTGTTCTCCTGCCGTCCTTATAATTAAATCCGGGTCAGGGGAATCAGCAGTATATAGCTTTTTATTAAAACTTTCGATCGTTAAGTTCTTTATTTCATCGACATTCAATTTCTTAATTGCATTTATTATTTCATCTCTACCACCATAATTTAGTGCAACATTTATAGTAAGTCCTGTATTATTTTTAGTTTTTTCTTGAATAGAATTAATTTTCTCTTGAAGGTCATTCTCCAGCTTAGTTATATCACCTATAACACAAATTCTTGCATTTCTATCCTGATTATCCTTTTCAAGTTTCACTAAATATTCTCTAAGTAAGTTCATCAAATCGCTTACCTCTTTAGCATCTCTTTTCCAGTTTTCAGTAGAAAACGCATAAACCGTCAAATACTTAATTCCAATATCAATACAAGACTCAATAATCTTTTGAAGAGTTTCTGCCCCGGCCTTATGCCCCATGCCAATCGGCAAATTTCTCTTTTTAGCCCATCTACGATTTCCGTCCATAATAATAGCAATATGAGTAGGCAATATAACACCTTTATCCATTATATCTCTCCTTATACTTGCATTATTTCCTTTTCTTTACTAGCAATTATCTTATCAATTTCATCTACGAATTTGTCTGTGATTTTTTGAACATTATCTTCTTCGCCCTTTAATTCGTCTTCAGAAATCTCGTTGTTTTTCTTAAGATTTTTTGCGAAATCAATTGCGTCACGACGAATTGAACGAATTGTAACCTTGCTATCTTCGCCCATTTTCTTAACAGTTTTAACAATTTCTTTTCTTCTTTCCTCAGTAAGTTCAGGGAAAGATAATCTTATTACTTTTCCATCGTTGTTTGGAGTAATTCCGATATCAGACTTAGAAATTTCCTTTTCAATTTCCTTTAATAAGTTAGCATCCCAAGGTTGAATAACAAGAGTTCTAGCTTCAGGAATAGAAACAGACGCTACTTGAGTAAGCGGTGTTAATGTTCCGTAGTATTCAACACTAATTTTATTTAATATTGCAGGATTAGCTCTACCAGCTCTTACTGCTCCTAAATTTTCTTGTAAAACTGATATTGCTTTTTGCATTTTTTCATTAATTGGGTAATCCATAAAAATCCTCCTTAAATTTTCTATTATAATAAATCCTTTTACATTGTATCATTATAACATCATTTTTTCAACAAATTTAATTAATTACCCTAACTTTGTGCAGAAACATTTTCTATTATTATTAATATGCACCTTGCATAAAATTGTTACTTTTGCCGATATTATTGTTGCTAAGGGGGCAACTTATGAAAAAATTATTAGAATTATTTTGGGTATTTGCAAAAATAGGAGTATCAACATTTGGCGGAGGCTATGCAATGCTACCAATACTAGAGCGTGAATTAGCGGAAAAAAGGAAATGGGTAACAACAGAAGAAATTGCAGACTATTACGCAATTGGGCAATGCACTCCCGGAGTTATATCTGTTAACACAGCTACATTTATAGGCTATAAGCAAAAAGGAATACTTGGTGGAATCATTGCAACACTCGGAATAATATTTCCGTCTATCTTAATTATTTCTTTAATAGCAGGGTTTATAGAAAGCTATAAAAATTTAGACTTTATCCAAAATGCATTTAATGGCATCAAGGTATGTGTAGGTGCATTAATAATTTCTGCCGTTTTTAAACTATGGAAATCAAGTGTAAAAGATAAAACCACACTGCTTATTTTTGCTATCACCTTTATAATCTCATTAATATTCGACCTCTCTCCAATAGTCCTACTCGTGTTCACAGGTTTAGTAGGATGGTTAAAAGGAGGCGAAAAGAATGCTTAATTTAACACTTTTTTTAGAATTTTTCAAAATAGGACTGTTTGCTATCGGTGGCGGACTTGTTACCATACCATTTCTATATGATTTATCTTATAAAACAAATTGGTTTAATACCTCATTAATCCCTGATATGATTGCAATTTCCGAATCCACTCCAGGACCTCTTGGTGTAAATATGGCAACTTACACAGGCTTTATAGTTGGTGGCTTCTTATCTGGAATTATTGCCACTTTAGGGCTTGTTACCCCCGCAATAATAATTATATTAATTGTTTCTAAATTTTTAGAAAAATTTAAACAAAATAAGACCGTAAAAAATATATTCTATGGTCTTAGAGCCGGTGTAATCGGCTTAATAATGGCAATAGGAGTAAACATTCTAAACGAATCATTAGTAATAAGTAACCCCTTTTCCATAAAAATAAAAGAAACAATATTATTCTTAGCAATTTTATTGCTAATGCAAAAAACAAAATTTCATCCGATACTTTTCATACTTCTATCCGGATTAATAGGAATATTATTAAAACTTTAACACTTCTTTTTCTGTTGATTGTATGCAATTTTAAGAAGTAATTTTGTAGGCGTAATCTTAGAGAAAAATTTTGCCAATTTCATAACTTTCCCAGGCACAATAACTAATTTTCTCTTAAACATCTTGTCAATTGCATACTTTGCAACATATGAACTTTTAAGTCCTTTTAGAGAAAACTTAACACTCGCAACATCATTGAACTCCGTATCAACAGGTCCCGGGCATAAAACACCAACATACACATTACTTTTTTCTCTTCTTAACTCCTCATAAATAGCCTCGGTAAGTCTTAAAACATACGCCTTACTAGCATAATAACTAGAAAGTAGTGGCCCTGGCAAAAAAGCTGCACTAGAAGCAACATTTAGTATATAACCTTTATTTTTTTCTTTAAAATCTCTTAAAAATAACTTAGTCAATATATCCACAGCCTTAATATTTACATCTATCATATTAAGTTCTTTATCCAAGTCAGTACTGGTAAACTCGCCAAAAATCCCAAACCCGGCATTATTAATAACAACATCTATATCTTGTTCTTTAACCCTTTCATAAATTCCTTTACATTCATTAACATTAGAAACATCCGCGCAGATTATTTCTGACTTTGTACCAAGCTCATTTTGGAGTTCTTTTAATCTATCCTCACGACGTGCAATAAGTATTGTTTCAAACTCCATACCACTCAAAATTCTTGCCATATCTCTTCCAATTCCTGAACTCGCACCTGTAATTAATGCCTTCATAAAAACCTCCCTTGAGTTTTTTAACTCCTAACATAAAATCTCTCCAATAAATACCTCTTTTATCTTTCCTTCATCTTCTATAATTAAATGTCCCTCATTAGAAATTCCTTTAATTCTTGCCGTTTTCCCTATAGCAGAAACATATTTCTCTTCTCCGATAAAAGCCATATTTTTTCTAAACTCTTCAATAACTTCTTCCTTCTTTTTAGTAAATTCGAAGAAATTATCTATAATTTTATACATCAATTTCTCATTATCTATTTTCTCGTTAGTAATCCTCAAGAATGACGTAGAATTTTCAACATCTATGTTATCAATATTCGTATTTATACCTATACCAATAATGACTCTATCTTCCACTCTTTCACACAAAATCCCCGCAACCTTCTTGTCTTCCAAAATTAAATCATTTGGCCATTTTAATAAAACTCTGTAATTAAAAACTTCCTCACAAGCCTTTCTAACTGCGACACCAACAACAAGAGTGATCATCTCATTAGAAAATTCAGTATCAAAAGAAAACCAAAGTCCGCCACTAGGAGAACTCCAATTTCTGCCCGTTCTACCACGTCCGCACTCTTGAACTTCTGCTCGCACTATAATGTCCTTTTCATTCTCTTTAAGTCGTTCTTTTACATATGCTTGTGTGGAATCGACACTCTTTAGAAAAATGTAATTCATATTAAACCTACTCCATCTTAAAATTATAACCCAGTTTTTCTAACTTATTAATTATATCCTCAATCGGTAATCCCATAACATTATTAAAATCCTCGGGTAATACCTTTGCCCTATCCCGCAAATTACCATCTATACAGTAGCCACCGGCATATGTGTATGTAAGCTTGTCACGAACCAATTCTTCTTGTATAGACATTGGGATTTCATCCATTTTAACTTCAGAAATTTTACAGAAATTATCTTCATAATCTCCGTCAATTATACAAACTCCGGTCAAACAGTAATGAACTGTACCGGATAGCATACTGAAAATCCTTCTCGCATCCTTTTCATCTTTAGGTTTCTCTAACTTTTCATTCTTATAAAATGCAATTGTATCCGCTCCTATTATAACAGCATTTTCTTTATCGCATCTAGCTCCTCTAGCCTTCGCACGGGATAGCATAAGCACATAATCACGTGCCTTCTCTAGGGAATCAACATTACCGAATTTCTCCTTTAATTCTTCCTCCGGTGCATCGCTAAAAGTAGCGATAAACTTAAGTCCAGCTCTATTCATAATCTTTGCACGAGACAAAGAAGTAGACGCTAAAATTAAAACTTTATCAGACATATGTTTTCCCTCCGAATTTATCTTACCACATTAGTTTCTAAATAGCTATATATAGGCAAAAAAATAGAGAGTATCGCTACTCTCCACTTTTTATGCAAAAACTATTTGCAAGAATCTTTTAATGCTTTTCCAGCTTTGAAAACAGGAGCCTTTGAAGCAGGAATCTTTATAGATTGTTTTGTTCTAGGGTTAATACCTGTTCTAGCAGATCTATTGCGTACTTCAAATGTACCAAATCCTACTAATTGGATTTTTTCTCCTTTTTTAAGTGATGTTTGAACTGATTCGATAAATGCGTTTAATGCACTTTCAGAATCCTTCTTTGTTAAGTTGCTCTTTGCTGCGATCATAGAAACTAAATCTGATTTGTTCATTTTTACATTCCTCCTATAAAATTTTATTACATTGGTATGTATTACCAACATATTACAAGTTAATAATTCGTCTCAAATGGCGAAACTCCTTCTTTTTTTCTAAAAAAATGTTATTTTTCAATATTTTTTGCCTCTCGCCAATATTTAGAGAAGGTCTCACGGCTAATTTCCTCTATCTTTTCACTATTTTGCTCGCATTTTTCTTCTATAAATTCGAGTCTGTGGAGAATCTTTTTAAACGCCTTTGAAAGTGCAACCTCCGAATCAATTTCCATAGCTCTACCTAAGGCTACTACTGTCATAAGCACATCTCCGAGTTCATCTTCCATTTTTTTAGGGTCACCTAATTCATAAGCCTCTTTTAGTTCACCTAATTCTTCATTTGTTTTTCTGAAATAATCATCAAAAGAATTTGTCCATATATCCGGTTGTATCTTACTTAACTTTGACATTAACTTATATGCCTTTATAAGCGAAGGAAAATCTTCCGGTATATGCTCTATCTCCTCAATTTTATTTTTAAATTTCTTCTCCTTATCTTTTTGGTTTTTAAATATGTCATATGCCATATCCGAACCATTAGCTTTTGGTGCATTATTTTCGCCTTTATTAAATACATGAGGATGTCTAAAAATCATCTTTTTAGATATTGTATCTATAACATCATCAATAGTAAATTCTTCGTTGTCTTTTGCTATTTGCGAATGAAGCATAACTTGAAGTAAAACATCACCTAGTTCTTCACACATACCATCTTTTGATTTAGTATCTGCCTCATGTATAAACTCATACGACTCCTCTATTAGGTTTTTACGTATGCTTTCATGCGTTTGGGCTCTATCCCATGGACACCCATTTTCCGAACGCAAAATAGCAATTATTTCTCTAAAATCATTAAAATCATATCTTTTTTTATTTATATCCATAACCATAACCTCAACTATATAAGCATTTTCTCCATAATTTCAGGATCAAAACAGTAAGTTAAAACATCTTCTCTTGTAATTCTTCCTTTTTTGAAGAGACCGAGTAATGTTCCGTCCATAGTCTGCATTCCGTATCTGTTTCCGGTTTGAATTAAGTTGTCTATTTGATGCGTTTTACCTTCTCTGATTAAATTAGCAATACCATGCGTAACCATCATAACCTCAAATGCCGGTATCATCTTTTCCCCAGCCGGAATCAATTGCTGAGTAATAACCGATTGAAGCACAGATGCGAGTTGAACCCTAACTTGCTGTTGTTGAGAATCTGTAAATGAATCTACAATTCTATCAATTGTTTTTGCCGCCCCCATAGTATGAAGTGTACCAAAAACCAAATGTCCGGTTTCGGCAGCTGTAAGTGCTGTGGCAATAGTTTCCTGATCTCTCATTTCACCTATCATAATTACATCCGGATCTTCTCTTAAGGCCGAACGAAGTGCATTGGCAAACGACTCAGAGTCAATACCGATTTCCCTTTGGTTTACAATTCCTATTTGGTGTTTATGCAAATATTCAATAGGGTCTTCCAAGGTTATAATGTGACAATTTCTTTCCGCATTAATTTTATTAATAAGTGCTGCAAGGGTGGTAGATTTACCAGCACCTGTCGGCCCTGTTACCAAAATCAATCCCCTAGTTTTACCGGTAAGCTTTATAACAGATTCTGGAATCTCCAAGCAATTTATATCCGGTATTTCCATCGGAATAATTCTAATAGCAATAGCGATCGAACCACGTTGCTTAAAAATATTAACCCTAAACCTTCCCATTTTAGCCATTGCAAAAGAAAAGTCAATTTCTCCTTTTTTTTCAAATTTTTCACTATAATCATTAAGTGCAAAAATCTCCTTAGCTAATGCCAAAGTATCATCCGGCATAAGCTTTTCATCGCCAATTCTTAAAAGCTCTCCGCTACACCTTATTACCGGTGGAGTTCCGGGAGTAAGATGTATATCTGATGCTCCATTTTTAATTGCTGTGGATATAATTTGCTCTAACTTCATAAAACACCATTCCTTTTATAATTATTCTTCTATATATGCAATTCTTATCAATTCATCTACAGTAGTCGTTCCGTTTGCAACAAGTTTACTGCAACTTCTCCAAATAGTTGACATACCTTCACGCATTGCAACAAACTTAATTTCATCTGCAGTAGCTTTCTGAGTAATAAGTTGTCTTATATTAGGAGTTATCTGTAAAACCTCATATACGCCTATTCGTCCTGAATAACCTGTATTATTGCAGGCATTGCAACCGATAGGTTTATAAAAATGTACATCCGACTTATCAAATAAATCCAAGCATTCATACTCTTTATCAGACGGTTCATATTCTTGCTTACACTTTGGGCAAAGTCTTTTTACCAGTCTCTGAGCAACAATACCTTTTAACGTAGTTGAAATCAAGAATGGCTCTATTCCCATATCAATAAGTCTTCCAACCGCTGAAGCTGAGTCATTGGTATGCAATGTACTTAAAACCAAGTGACCAGTTAGAGCCGCTTGAATTGAAATTTCTGCCGTTTCTGTATCACGAATTTCTCCGACCATTATAATATCAGGGTCTTGACGCAAAAAGCTTCTTAACACATTAGCAAAGTCTACTCCTGCTTTATGGTTTACTTGAACCTGGTTAACACCCGGAATGGTAGCTTCGACTGGGTCTTCAACAGTAAGAATATTAACTTCCTCTTTATTAAATTCTCTTAATGTCGCATAAAGCGTAGTAGATTTACCACTACCGGTAGGACCGGTAACAAGTATAATTCCATTAGGGTTTTTTAATATTTCATCATACGCATTTCTATCTTCTTTAAAAAATCCCAAATTGTCTATCGACTTTACGAAACCGGTTTTATCAGTTATTCTCATAACCGTCTTTTCGCCGTATGCAGTAGGCATACTTGAAATACGCAAATCATATTCTGAGCCGTCGAGCTTAAAATTAGCTCTCCCATCTTGAGGACGTCTTCTTTCGGCGATATTCATACCGCCTAATATCTTAACCCTTGTGTTAAGGGCTGGTATAATTCTTAAATCTAAGGAAGATATCTCTTTTAGAGAACCATCCACTCTAAACCTTACTCTAGCTCTTTTTTCATACGGTTCTATGTGAATATCAGACGCTCTTGAACGTATAGCCTGCTCAAGAAGTGAATTAAGCATTTTAGCGATTGGAGAATTATCCGCTGTGCTTTCGTCCTTTTCTTCCTCTTCTATATCTTCAATATTATTTTCCTTCTTGAATTCTTCTGCTGCGTTACTAACAACTTGTTTTCCAAAATATTTATTAATTACAGCAGTTATCTGCCTTTCGGATGCTAAATACACAACCACTTTCATATTGGTATAAAGCATAATATCATCTATCGCAATAATATTAGTAGGTTCACTCATAGCAACCTTTAACTTATTATTTTCAATATCTATCGGTACAGCTTTATGTTTTTGGGCTAATGTTTGGCTTATCTTTGTAACTACATTTGCATTAATTTCGTAATTCTCTAAATCCACATATTTACAGCCAAGTTTATCAGCTAAGACTTTATATAAAACACTCTCCTTTATAAAACCTTTATCAACTAAAATTTGACCTACTTTTTGACCGGTAAGCCTTTGAGTCTCTAACGCTTCTGAAAGTTGTTCTTCAGTGATTAACTTTTCTTCAATTAATATTTCCCCAATTTTCTTTCGTATTCCGGCCATTTATATCCCCCAAAATTTTACAAATTAAAAAGTCAATAAAACCTCAAACTATTTATCGGCTTTTAATAAAATTAGTTAATATTTTTATTGAAAATTATGTTCCCTTATCCTTGTGCTACTAACCACTTGCCCATTATTCAAAATCATATTTACATTTACTACATCAAACCCATATTTTTTCCCAAGCTCCTCCATAGTTTTGAAATTGCCGTTTCTATTATTGCCAAACGTAGAATTAGTCCCCATAATAACAAGTTTCACGGAAAGTTTGTCAACCAAAACATCCTTTACAAACTTCTCCGGCTCAAGCCTCGCAAATTTCTCATCAAACTTCTCATATATTAAATAGTCAATACCGAATTTTTCAAATGCCTTTGTTTTTTCTTCATTAGTCATAAGCGGGACAAAATTATCTTGATTTAAAACCAACTTAGGATTTTTCTCAAAAGTATAAATAACACTTTTAAAATTATTTAACTTTGAATAATGCATAAGCTCATCTATTACCTTCTTATGTCCAATATGTAGTCCATCAAACTTCCCTATCGCAATAGCTGTGTTTTCGCTAATATGAACATCCGGGCCATATAAAACTTTCACATTAAATCCCTCCCATTCCTTAAAACTAGAATAAATCCGCCAAAACCCCATCATTTTCAAAACCATCACTAGAATACCTAGACTCAAACGTAATAAACTTTTCACTGCACCTTTTCATAAGAGCTCTAAGCATAATTGCAATGCTTTTCTTTTGGTTTTCCTCCTCAACTTCCTCAGTGTATATTTCTCCTACCTTCCATGTACTTGTTAGAACATACGGGTTACTAAGTTCCTTAGCACATCGAGGTGTCCAGTGACTACTGGATAATCCAAGTAGCAATATAATCTTATGTGAAAGTGAATTAGATAAATATGTCATAGGAGTACAAAGTATAACAGCATCATCTGCTCCTCTCTCTTCCATATCAAAAATACTCTCAGCAGATTTAACCCCGTTTTTTATCATCTTTAAAAATCCGCTGTTCACGTCAATTGTGTTAAATCTCTTAACAGTATGAATAAAATTACTTGCACTATCTATTAATCTTTTTATATCTATAATATCTTCCTCATTCGCACCATAAACCAAAAGAATTTCAATAAATACACGTTGGAAAAACATATCTATATCCATAGGCTCATTTTTTCTGTAATTATTAATCCACTCTCTTATAAAATTATATCTTTTTACATTCGCATATCCGATTCTATCAATCACGCTGTCATCAACTTCCGGGAACTCGGCAAACGGATTTTGACTACATATAACATCAGCAAGCAATGAGCTTCTTATCGGATCAATATCTAAAATCATACTAACCAAAGCCCTCACATCATCCTTTGTCGGAACAATCTCCTCACTAGGATGGCATAAATACGCCAAAGTAATTAACGCATACACAAACTTGTTGTCAATAAATCTGCTTTTTCTAGCAATATTTGTAACCTTTATATTATATTTTTCTAACTTAGAAGCAAGCACATACTCGGTAACAACATCTGCGAAAGTAGAAACAATGGCAATATCACTTTGAGAATATCCTGCCTCGGTAAGTTCCACCACCTTGTCTACCACATTCTCTAACATATCCGAGCGTAATACCGCCTCCGGCATTCTTATGACATCAATTCCATTAGGCTTTAGCTTAACATTTTCCTTGCCTAAAATACCTTCAAAAAGCATATTTGAAAACTCTGTCATATACTTATCGCATGTATAAGGAACAGTTTCTATCTTCTCGACTTTGCATTTTGGTAAAAGAACATTTTCAACATACTCCTTATTACCGCCAAAAATACTGCCATATCCGCCATCAGGATTATACGACATCATAGCACCGTCAACAGAATCAATCAGAGTATTAATAAAATTAATCTCCATCGGAACAGCTTCCTCTAAATTATCTACAATTAAATATTTAATCCTTGACTTTAACGATCTTAGATAATCTTCATCCTTTAGCAATATACTGTTATAAAAATCAACTGCCATTGCAAAATCCATAACTCCACATTCTAAGCATCTTTTTCTATAATCTTCAATTATTTTATCAGCTTCATCAAAAATTGCTTTCTTATCTTCAGTCTTAGCATCTAACGCATTATATAGTCTATAACCTATATCCTTATATGATAGTGCTGCCGCCGCCGCCTTAACGAAATTAGAAGAAATATCAATAGCAATACTGCTATCCTTATCAACTAAATTAAGGAAAGAATCTTGACTGTTCCTACGTTTTTCAACAAGCATAGAAAGTAAATATTGGGATGTCTCAAAAGTCAAAAAAACAGGCTTTATTGAATGAAACTTTATATCAGAAACACTTCTTAAAATTATAGGATAATAAGTAGTAACTTCCTCCTGCACAAATCCGAAAAAGGACGTACGGAAAATACGCCCCGAGACATTTAGTTCACTCTTTTTTCTCCATTCTAAAGATTGATTTCTATTCATAAGCAAAATTAAAATTTGCTCACTTCTTATCTTCTCTTCATTTATGAGTCTTTCATATTCATTAATTAACCTAGTTGTTTTTCCGGTGCCTGTGCCACCGCTTAATATAACCTTTTTCACATTAATCCGCCTTTAAACATTTTTTTCTTTAATAAATCTCTTAAATATTCCGCCAACAACAGGAAGTCTTACTAATTCATCATTAGAAAACGCTCTAAGTAATAAAATACAAATTCCATAAACTCCACCGCCAACACAAATAGAAATAAGTGTAGAAACCGCATTAGAACTAATAATGCTATGTGCTAAATCATATGAGTATGTTACAACTATCCCCATTACTAAAGACGCTACTGCCGGTTTAACAAAGCATTTTACATAGTCTAAATTAAGTTTTATTTGTTTATTTAATACTATAAAGCTAATTAAAAACGTAACAAGATAGCAAATTATTGTACTGTATGCAGCACCCATAACATTAATTTCAGGAATAGCAACCAAAATATAATTAAGTAAATACTTAAGAGCTGCGCCTGTAAATAATGCAATTGCCGGTACAGCTACCTTTCCCATTCCCTGCAATGCGCCGGATAATGTCTGTGCTAACGCAATAAACACAACTGCATATGCACTAACTTTTATATAAAATCCACCAAGAGGTGCTGTTGGGAAAAGCATTTTAATAATCGGATCAGATAAAACAGAAATTCCAACCGCAGCCGGTAGAGTTATTAGCATAGTTGAAAATATGGAAAATGAAATTTTTCTAGCTGCATCATCATACTTCTTTAAGGCAAAGGCTTTAGATACATTGGGCACTAAGCTTGTCGCATAAACAACATTTAACGCAAGTGGCAAATTAAGTAATGTATCGCTCTTACCTGTAATCATTCCATATAAAATTTTAGCTTCTTCCTCTGTCTTTCCGGCAACCAGTAGCCTCGGCATAACCGTAAATAAATTTACAAGTCCTGCAACAGAAGTAATAACCGCACCGAGCATAATTGGAACGGCAAGTCCCACAAGCTTTAGAGATATTGTAGTTCTGCTTTCATTAGACATAAGCTCAGCATTTTTAACGCTTTCAAGCAAAGATTTCTGACGCCTTTTATAATAAACATATAGGTATGATACACTAGCCATTGTGCCAATTGTAGAGCCAAATGTAGCAGCAGCAGCCATAAGCTGTGCTCTTACATCATCAGTTAATGTTAAACCAAAAAATCCTGCAAATTCAACAATATGTACTCCTGCAAACCATGTAAGCCAAATTGTGAAAAAGCACTTTGCAAGTTGATCCAAAATTTGCGAATTAGCTTGTGGTTTCATATCACAAAAACCTTGGAAATAACCACGTATTATAGATGCAATTGCAACAAAAAATATAGATAAAGATAATGACTTTAGAGAATATGCAACACCGGGATTTTTTACCCATCCGGACATAACATCGGCTCCAAAATACATAATCGCAGTTCCGGCCACACCAATAGTTATAAATAAAAGTAGTGCAGTTTTAAAAATCTTATGTGCGCCCTTGTAATCTTTTAATGCGACTTTTTCAGATACCAATTTTGCAACAGCCGATGGAACACCAACAGTAGATATAGCTAAAATTGCTGTATAAAATTGAAACGCTGCCCCATAGTAGCTATTTCCTATGTCTCCAAACCCATCCATTCCTGTTATTACAACTCTATATATAAAACCTAGTAGTTTAATCACCACTTGGGATATAAACAAAATAACAATTCCCTTAGCAAATGTTTGACTCTTTACCTTTTTCAAAGTACCAATCTCCTAATCTAAAATATTTTTCATTATTTCCTCTAATCTCTCGGTTTGATTACTTAAAAATAAATACCCAATTAAAGCCTCAAACGCAGTAGCCTTTTTATAGTCTGCAATGTCGGCATTCTTAGGTATTGTGTTTGGACTGGAATTTCTTCCACGACGTACAATGTTTAACTCCGTATCATTTAATTTTTCAATTATCAAATCTAAAATTTTAGCCTGTGACTTTGCACTAACATACTTGGTAGAAGCACATTTATGAAGTGTATTAGTCTTGACATTCCCCTCACCAATTATGTATGTTCTTACATAAACCTCATAAACCGCATCACCAATGTAGGCAAGTACAAGTGGATTTAACAGTTCAGGCTTTTTCACTCCAACAAAATCTTGGAACATTACTTACTACTTCCCTTCAATTCTTCTCTGTTTTTATGTAGCATAAGATAAGTATCTTTTAAATTTTCCTCCATCTTAGCTAAAACTTCATCTGCATACTCTAGTGAGCCTTGTTTAATTTCACGAGCAGTTCTTTGAGCATTTATAATAGTCTCATTAGCCTGGTCATATGCTTTTCTTGTAATTTCATTTTCATCAATCATAGAAACTATTCTGGTTTCAGCTTCTTTAATTACGGAAGAAGCCTCTTTTTGGGCTTCAAGCAAAATTCTTTGACGTTCTTCCTTAACCCACTTAGCTTGTTTAATCTCTTCAGGCAATTTTAATCTTATGTCATTAATTGCGGCAATAAGCTCTTTCCTATTAACCATCGTAGTTCCAAAAATGGTCCAACTTTTTTCAAGTAAATCCTCCATTTTCTCTAGTGAATTAAGAACCTCCATCTAAAAAACCCTCTTTCTTAAAAAATGAAATAACAACTCTTCCATATTTTCTAGTATCATACCTATAAAACATATCTATCTTATCCGGCACATTGTCCGTACTGTCAGTTTCTAAAATAATCACCGAATTTTCATCAGTAATACCATCCAGGAAACCAATAGCTTCTATTCCCATATCTTTTCCGTATGGCGGATCTAAGAATATAAAATCATACTTTTTATTAAGCTTTTTTATCGCATCTTTATATTCTGACCGATACACTTTTGAAAATTCATTTGCCCTACATTTATCGATATTCTTTTTAATTATATTTATAGCATCTTTAGACATATCCACAAAATCGCAAAACTTAGCACCACGGCTTATAGATTCCAAGCCTAATGCACCACTTCCTGCAAATAAATCTAGGACATAAGTGTCAAAAAACGAATTACCTAAGATGTTAAAAACAGACTCTTTTACTCTATCTAACGTAGGACGCGTATTGTTCCCCTCTAAGGTATATAGTGTGCATCCCTTAAACTTTCCGGCAATAATTCTCATATTCTCCCCCATTCCAATTTAAATATTGGAATAAACCCTAAAGTTCCACATACGTATTCTATAATATTTATATGAAAAGTTCAATAAAAACATAAAAATTAAGCTAAAAAAGCGAAACAGAATTAGAAATTCTTCGTATCATTTAGGTACTTCCAATTGACCATTGGGGACAGGTCTAAAAACATCAATAGCTACAACTCACTTACTCAGCGAATTGTAGTCATTGTTTGCCTTGACCAAAAAGAACCGTCCCTAATGGTCAAACCGTCCCTAATGGTCAAAAGGGTAAAAGAAAAAGGAGTCATTAAAACTCCTTATAATTTCTTTATTAGTTTCCTTTTGCAACTTCAACTAATTTTTTGAAACCTTCTGCATCACTTATTGCAATTTCAGATAACATCTTTCTGTTGATGTTAACTCCAGCCTTCTTGAGACCAGAAATAAATCTGCTGTAAGACATACCATTCATTCTTGTAGCAGCGTTAATTCTTGCGATCCAAAGTTGTCTAAAATCTCTTTTCTTTAATCTTCTTCCGATATATGCATAGTTTAAAGATTTCATAACAGCTTGGTTAGCCATTCTAAATCTTACACTCTTTGCACCAAAGTAGCCTTTAGCCATTTTTAATACTTTTTTATGTCTGGAACGAGTTGTCATTCCTGTTTTAACTCTTGCCATTTTTGTTTCCTCCTCAACTTAATTTATAAATTACCTGTTCTTACGCATATGGTAACATTTTCTTGATAGCTTCTACGTTTGTAGCATCAGCAAATCCTGCTTTTCTTAAAGATCTCATTCTCTTAGATGGTTTTCCATTTAATAAATGTCTTCTATTCGCTTTCGCTCTTTTTACTAAACCTGTTTTTGTTAGTGAAAATCTTTTTGCAGCACTTCTACGTGTTTTAATCTTTGGCATTTTAAATCCCCCTATCTTTTATTTTGCAATATATTTATCATGAGCACAAAGTGCGAATGATTCAAAATTAATTATACCAACTAGCCAACTTTTGGAGATACAAGCATAGTCATATTTCTTCCTTCTAGCTTAGGTGGCTTTTCAACAGTACCAACATCTTCTAAAGCTTCCTTAAATCTTAGCAAAACTTTTTCGCCAAGCTCAGCATAACTAGCTTCTCTACCTTTAAATCTCAAAGTAATCTTTACTTTATTACCTGCTTTTAAGAAAGTAGCCGTATTCTTAACTTTGAAATCAAAATCGTGTTGGTCAATGTTAGGAGAAATTCTAATTTCTTTAATTTCAATAACCTTTTGCTTTTTCTTAGCTTCTTTCTCCTTCTTCATTTCCTCAAACTTATATTTCCCATAGTCCATAACCTTGCAAACAGGCGGAACAGCAGTAGGTGCAATAAGAACTAAGTCTAACTCATTCTCATCGGCAATCTTCATAGCCTCACTTGGAGTCATAACACCCAACATATTTCCATCAGGACCAATCACTCTAATTTCATTAAATCTAATCTCTTCATTAACTTTAGTTTCTTCTTTTATCTCAATCATCCTCCTAAAAAAATAATGGACTAACCGAAGTTAATCCACATAAAATACACTAAGTAAAATCTTAACTATATTTAACCGGTCAAAACAAAATTCAACAGGTGAGAAGTGGATAGCTTCTTCTTTACTCGAATAAGTTTACCACTTACTTCCCTTGCTGTCAATAGCTTTTGAAAATTTTGTTTACGTTTCCGTCGGCATTTCAGTATTTGTGCCATTTAAAACCCTATATTCCGCATCCTCTTGTATTGAAATGCTATCATTCCAATATGTTTTTCCATTAGCTAGTTTATAGTAAACAGGGTATTTTGTAAAATCATATATCTTTCCTTCATGCATTTTTTTATGTCTTGCATCTAAGAAGTCCGTTTTTCCTGTGCCTTTTTTCTTATTGCCTTTAGCATCTCTTGTAACATAGTATAAAGTCTTAAATGCTAATTGATTAACCGCATGAGGTTTAATATTATCAGTATATTTAATACCAACACCAATACCTTCATCCGACAATCCCGTGCCATCTTTTACCTGGCTAAGTGGTGTCATAGATAACGAATATTTATAATCCATACACTCACGTCTTCCAAAAACTGCTGACCAATATTCACTATCTTCTACGTTTGTATCACCAAACACTAGTTGAGTCTTTGTATTAGATACAACAACCTGTTTGTAATACTTCATTGATTCTGTACGAGCAAGTTGAGATAAGTTTTGAATTGCAACAATCATAGCACAACGATATTTTCTAAAAAGAGTAAAGCATGTCTCTGTCTCCTTGTTAACGAAATCAGGGAACTCGTCTATATATAGAAAATGTGGAATTCTTGTGCTTTCGTTACCGGGTCTACGGAGCACCGCATCTTGCATAGACAATATAAAGAACATTCCAAACGGCTTAGAAAGTAATCCACCAAGTTCACCACGTCTTGTACATACAGATACACATTGTCCCTCACTAAGTACCTTATCAAAATCAAGATTCTTGTCTCTTGAGCATAAAATCTTTTTAACCATCTCGTGACGCATTAAATTATCAAGTTGTGTTGTAGCTCCATATAAAAACTTCTCGGTTTCTTTTCTTCCGCTTCCTACTGTACCGGGAATAGGTCTGCCATTTAAGTCGTATGGTGGATTATAGAAGTTCTTTTCAAAATACTTAACCAAAATTCTATATTCTTCCGCAAGTTCCTCATCCTTTTTAAGTTCTTCACACATAGCCTCAACTAAATTGTAGTCATACATCATCTTAAGCATATCTTCTAATGTCGGCATCTCGCCATTATGCATTCTAGGATACATTACCTTTAATAATAGTGCTAAGTTTTCCAAAGCTTGTTGAGTAACTTGACCGAAGAACACGTTATTACCACCCGGATTTTCGCTTTCATACATCCCTTGTAAAACGTTAGAAATAATACTTGCCGCTTTATCCGGATCTGCATTTTGGAAAGGATTCATTCCGTAAGAATCAGGATCTTGTGGATCTATTGTTTTTACTTCTATGCCATAGTTTTTAGCAACCTTCTTAAAATTATCGCAATAATTACCATCAGGCTCTACAACAGTAATACCTAAATCTTTATAAACATATTCACCGGTAGAATGATTTTGATTTTTAATCATATCGCCAAAAAACTGTTCAAATTCTTCTTCTTTTCCCTCTTTAGGCTTTATAAGTCCTAATGAGAAATTTCTATTTAATTCTTCATTAGAATAAGGAGATTCAATATACGCAATTCCCTTTGAAAGAGCTTCTATCGCTAAACGTTTTCCCTCTTCTCTGAAGAAGAACTTTTTCTCTAAGTCGCTTGCACACATAGGCAAAAGCAATGTAGACGTCTTACCGGTACCGGTAGCACCCTGAATCAATGTAGACTCCATACGCCTATTTTCCGGAACGACAACCATTTGACCGGAAGTTGCATCTTTACACACAGCCACTTCACAAGTATATTTACCAGTTGCCATAGCCTTAGGAGTATTGTCGATAATCTTCATATCTCTAATCACTTCAGTCGTATCAGGCCTTCCCATCGCATCTGCTGTGAATGAACAAGATACAGCAATAACTAAAGTTGGAATATATATAGTACCAGCTCTTATGGCTCCTATCATCTTATCTCCAGCTTCACTCCAAGCCATAGCTAAATTTTGGCTTCCTGCAAGTGATAGTAAATAGCAGATGAAAGTATTGGACCATTCCGCTAACATAAAACTTCCAAGTAATGAAACAGCTAAAATCGTGAAAACAAAAACTTTTCTTCTACCCACGCGATTTTTTCCATATGTCGATGAACAAAAATACGCATATCCGGCAAGCGGAATCAAAAAAGCGAGTGAATACTCGAGTGAGCTCCACATATGTACATTTTTTACAGGATTAAAATTGTTAACAGACAATAGTGAAAAAAGAATATTTGAGCTTTTTGAATATCCTTCTACATTAATTCCACCATAATTTGCAAAAAATATCATCATAATAAATGTAAAAAATCTATTTAGAATTAAAAGACCCGCCATTATATAAAAAACCTTACACATAAAATCTGCATCTTTCGTTTTTGCCTTTAAATAGTCCACTTTTCTTTCACCGCCATTCTAAAGTTTCTTTTCAATTTCAATAACAACATCATCTATCATTTCCGGTTCATCTACTATAGTTGTAGCTAGCTTTGAATTTTCACTGGCAAGTAAGTTTTGCATTTCTTCTCTTTCTTTCTCAATCTGCTTAATGTCTTCCTCGGAATTAATTCCGCTAATAGCATTATTCATCTCGATTTCACTATCAACAATGCTCTTTGCAACAGGCTTTTCACGCAATGTGCAATCGTTCGGATTATACTGTACATAAGGTTCAAAATCATATTCGCTAATATCGAATTTCTTCAAATACTTTTTATCTAAGAAATCAGTTACACCCTTACCGAAAATCTGACTGCCTTTAGCATCTCTAGTTCTGTAAAATAGAGTCTTAAACGGCAATTCGGTTAAATGGAAAGGCTGTATGTTTTGTGTGAAATCTATACCCATACTTATGTTTTCTTTACTTGCCTCTTCCTTCTCAACGTTTGGTATCGGCTTGGAAGTTACACTGTTTCCTAAGTTCCAATATTCAAATTTACCAAATGCTGTACTCCAATATTCGCTATCTTCCCTATTTGTATCACCAAATACCAGCGCTGTTTTACTGTTTGATGTAACTACTTCCTTATAAAACTCCATAGATTTATTTCTCTCGAGTTGAGATAAGTTTTGAATTGCAATTGTCATTCCGCAACGATATTTTCTAAATAATGTAAAACATGTTTCTGTTTCCTTATTTACAAAGTCAGGGAATTCATCTATGTACATAAAATGAGGTATTCTTGTATTCTCATCGCCAGGCCTACGTAGTACCGCATCTTGCATAGTCAAAATATAGAACATACCAAAAGGCTTTGAAAGTAGGGCACCTAATTCACCACGTCTTGTACATACAGATACACATCCACCCTCAGCTAGTATTCTATCTAAATCTATATTATTGTCTCTACTACATAATATTCTTCTTACCATCTTGTTTCTCATTAAGTTATCAAGTTGGGTTGTAGCACCATATAAAAACAATTCTGTTTCTTTTCTGTTACTGCCAATAGACCCCATAACCGGTTTGCCATTTACATCAAGTGGTGGATTGTAAAAATTCTTTTCAAAGTACTTAATTAAAATTGCATGTCTTTCGCTAAGAATCGGATCAAGTTTCATCTCTTCGCACATATCTTCAACAATATTATAATTATATAAACATTCAAGCATATCTTCTAGCGTAGGAATTTGATTGTCATGCATTCTCGGATACATAACTTTAAGTAAAATAGCCAAGTTCTCTAATGCTTGTTGTGTAACCTGGCCAAAGAACAAGTTACTCGAATCTGGATTTTCACTCTCATACATTCCCTTTAATACAGTAGAGATTATACTTGCAACCTTAGCAGGGCTTTTATTTATAAATGGATTTATGCCATAAGAATTAGGGTCAATAGGGTCAATTTTATAAACCATAATTCCCAAATTATCAGCAACAACTCTAAAGTCATCAATATAATTTCCATCAGGCTCTAATACAGTTATACCAACATCTCTAAATATAAGTTCCTTAGTAACAGGATCTTCACCCTTTATCATAGGTTTTAATATTTCCATAAATTCCTTTTCTCTTCCATAAATAGGACGTAAAAAGTTAAGAGAAAAACATTTGTTTAATGTTTCATTATCATATGGTGCATTAACATATGCACAACCCGCAGTCAA
Organism: bacterium; assembly: GCA_963635575.1. Lineage (GTDB taxonomy): Bacteria > Bacillota > Clostridia > TANB77 > RGIG9151 > RGIG9151. The sequence goes on from CAVHFU010000001.1 coordinate 84,831, forward strand.
TGCTTTATAAGCTAATTCCTTAGCCTTCTCTCTAAAGAAATATTTCTTCTCCAAATCACTTGCACACATAGGCAAAAGTAATGTAGATGTTTTACCTGTACCGGTAGCACCTTGAACTAAAACTGTCTCCATACGTCTTGCTTCCGTAATCATAACAGGCTTGCCTGTCTTATAATCTTCACAAACCTTAACCTCGCAAGTCATTTCTCCGACCAATTCCGGATTTGTCTTTGAAGGAATTAAAGATAATTTTTTAAGTTTACCAACCGGATGCTCATTATCAAACAAAGCCACAACCGTTGTAGGCGTAACAGCAATAGTACAAACAGGAATGTATAAAGTTGCGTAGGCTAAAGCCTCCTTAAATTTATCTTCACCGAACTCCAATCCAACTCGTAAAATTTCTCCATTTCTAAAAAAGCTACAAAAATACAAAATAAACTCATTAGACCATTGAGCAAGCATTACAAAGCAAATTACAGCAAGTAACGCATATGTAACTACATACATCTTCATTTTATTATTTGTATCTGCTGCATACTTTGAAGAACAAAAATATGCAAAACCGGCAAGTGGAAGTAAAAACGATAGTGCATATTCTTCCGAGTACCAAAATAGCGATCTATACAATTCATCAGACGGAAGTCTTATACTTTTTCCGCCTAACGTCACGAGCAATGCAATAAGTCTATTCAAAATAACTAAAACCGTAGCACCATAAAAAATTTTAGTAAGTATTTCAGGTTTATTAAGTTTTTTCTTTATATCTTCAAACAAGGCTATTCCACCTTTCATATCTAATCACATACACTTAAATTATCCTACATTTTGACAATAAAGTCAATATAAAGCGAGAATTATGTAAATGTTTTCTATGGTTTACCAATATCTTTATCGGAAAAAAGCAACAGATTTTTAACAAAACCTGTTGCTTTAGCTTACTTTTTTATCAATTCCTTAAATTTATTGCCTCTCTCTTCAAAATTCTTAAAATATCCATAACTTGCAGCAGCCGGAGAAAGTAAGCAAACCTTGCCTTTTTCAGTCACTTCTTTAGCACGTTTTACAGCTTCCTCTAAATCATTTACTAAAATAGCCCTATTCGGGTTCATCTTGCTATAAATTATTTTACCGGTATCATATGCTAATATAATATTTCTAACATCAGAGTTCGTAAGATATGTTGCAAAATTATCATAATGTATTCCTCTATCTAAGCCACCAATAATCACAGTATCCACTTCTTTTAAGCTTTCAATTGCGTTAATAGTAGCCTCAGGGATTGTAGAAATCGAATCATTATAATATTTTATTCCATTAAATTTCCCAACAAACTCAAGTCTATGAGCTAGTCCGGAAAAATCTTTTACTGTCTTCCTAATTTCATCCTCGCTTATTCCTATTTCCATTGCAACTAGCCTTGCAGCCATAATATTCTTTTTATTATGTTCACCTATTAACTTAGTTTCCACATCATATTCATAAGGAAATGCTAGTTTTTTCCCCTTCGCATACTTTTCTATATAGTTTTTAACTAGTTCATTTTCCCTGTTGTAAATCACAACATCATTTTCATCTTGGTGCCTAAAAATATTTACCTTAGCCAATTGATAATCTTCATAAGACTTATAGTGGTCTAAATGTTCTTCAAAAATATTAAGAATAACCGAAATATGTGGAGAAACGGTCAAATTCTCAAGCTGGTGAGATGACATTTCACACACAAGTAACGTATCATCCTTAATATCTTCTAAGCACGAAAGTGGCGGAACACCAATATTACCAATAAGTCTAACGTCAATTCCAGCTCTGCTTAAAATATTATAAATTAAAGTCGTTGTAGTGCTTTTACCCTTTGTGCCGGTAATCCCTATAATATTTTTACCATTAGCCTTCAAAAGCAAATCTGTTTGAGAAGTAACAATAGACTCCTCTCCCTCAATACCAAAAAAAGGTATCCCCGGAGACTTAATAATAACATCATAGCATTTTACTGCCTCCAAATAATTATCCCCAAAGTAAACCTTTTCAGGTGCTTTAATCTCATTCTTATCAGCAATTCCAAGAGAAGCATATTTAACATATTTTTTTATAAATTCGTAAGTAGACTTACCCTCTCTTCCAAATCCTAGAATCAAAATATTCTTTTCATTTAACATTCCGGCAATTTCATTAATAACCCTCATACTTTTCCCTTCCATATCATTAAAATTCTCTTAAAAGATAAGGCAAATTATCCTTATACTTTTCTTTTAGTAAGCAAACAGCCTCATTAACCTCTGCCCTTGTACCAACACATTCAAACGGCTTAGTCTTGTAAACACCCGTAAGTTCCTTATAGTATCTTTCAAGTTCTTTATCATCTAATAAATTATGTCCAAAAATATCAATCATTTCTTGTTCTTCCAAAAAAGGTGCTAAAATAATATACACAAACAAGCATTTCGGACATTTACCACACCAGTCATTGCCACCATTTTTACTTCCAACATTGCAACTTCTAAAAATCTTGTGATACTTTTTATACTCAGCAAATTTCTTAGCAATATCAATCTCGCGCATACCTCTAAGCAAACTAAAATAATGTATATATGACGTAATATTCCTCTCAACATACTTAACAAAATCAATTTCAAATTCTAATGACTTAGAATATTGATGATTAGCTCCTGTTTCCTCATCTGTACACTCATTTGCACTACTTTCATTAGAAAGCACAACAAACTCACGTCCAGACACAAGTGCACAAAATATGCCTAAAAACGCAAGTGATGCCGAAAACGGCGTATGTCCGTTTAAATATCCATTCTTATTTAACTCTAATAAAGTAGGATCAATCTTCCTAATAACTTCAACAGAATCAGCCATTGTATAACCGGCAGTAACCACAGTATCAACAGTAGCACCACGCGGATTAACAATAAAGCATGTATTATCTGCATTTTGTGCCTTTAGTAATTCAATAGTAACAACAGAATCTTTACCGCCACCAATAGGCACTAAGTTGCCGGAAAAATTATCTATCTTGGATTTCTTAAAAGTAAGAACGGTTGCATTTTCAAAATTAACAAACTCATCATACTGAGCTTTAATATTATTAACAAACCTAAACTCACCAAGTCCGTTAAAGAAAAGCTTTTTCCAAAATTCAATCTGTTCATCACTTAAGTGTCCAGCATTAATAATTACTTTTTTAGGACAAGCACACTTATAATAGCTAATAAGTTCAGCCATTCCTAAATTAAACAGAAAAGCGTCTCTATCAACCAAATTATCCATAACAAAAAAATGTTTTTTAATAACATTCAACTTATGTACAAATTTAATATCCCCAAGCGAATAAAAGAAATTTATTTCCAAATCATTTTCATTCTCCCTAAAGGAAAAACTATCATAAGATATACTTTCATACTTTTCTCTTAATTCCTCAAAATTCAACTATACTCACGCACCTTTTTTAAAAGCTCTTGACTTATTATGCCCAATAATTAGCATTGCAATCAAAAAAATTCCGGCAACTCCCATATAAAAATACAATCCGGCAACAAGATTTGAAAAACCAGCCAAACTAAATAAATATGCAACAAAACATATAAATCCAAACTTAAAATTATTTTTCTCAACTCTTGCATATACACCGTATAATGCCCCAACCGCAGTACTCAAGACCGCCAGTAAAAACATAAAGCCATATAGCAATCCATTTGTAGTACCCGCCAAAGTTGCAATAGGAATTTCCACACCTTGTATTTTATCATAATTTACTAAAAGTGCAAGGTAAATAATATAACCCAAAATTCCAATTATAACTCCCGACAAAACACAAGTCACTCTTATTTCTCCCCTACTCTTACAAGCATTTCCCAAAGCCGGAAGAATAGAAAAACTCATCACCAAATTATAAGAAACGTATATAATCGAAGAAATAATTGCAGCAATAACTCCATCATAATTAACCTCGTTAATAACACTAAACTTAACAATATCAGAAACATTAATAGAACGAACGGCTACAAAACAAGTAATAATAATCAAAAGAGGAATTTCGATAGAGCTAACCCCCATAATACCACGAATTCCAACAATAGTCACAAAAAAAGTAAGAATAGCAAAAATAGCCGCACCAACAGGAGCACTAATACCAAGAGTTTGCTCGAAAAATGCGCCACAACCTGAGAACATCGTCCCGGCAGTCGCAATTAAGAAAAATGCAAACAAAAAATCAACAAACTTTTTAAACTTGCACCTAAACGCATATCCCAGTGCCACCTCATACGAATCAGACTTGCTTGTATAACCCATAAGCATAAGTCTTTCACCAAAAATAACAAATAAAACAGACATAAGAATAATTCCAATTAAACCATAAACCCCATAATCAACAAAATACTGCCTAATTTCCTGACCGGACGTAAAGCCGGCACCAACAACAGCACCAATAAACGTAAAAGCCAACATAAAAAACACCCCTTAAGCAAATATATTTACTTAAGGAGCGTTTTATTCCAACCAAAAAACCGCTTTGCCCCCATGTCAAACTTCAATCCATGCAATCATCTTCCAATACAGTTTACATGTTTTCTATTTATAGGTATCTTATCTTTTAAGCTAATCGATATTATTATTTACTGCAAATAAAGCCGCCTTTGTTCTATCAGTAACATTAATCTTCTTAAAAATGTTATTCAAGTGATTTTTAACCGTTTTTTCGCTTAAATACAACGTTTTAGCAATATCTTTATTAGTAAGTCCATGAGCAAGTAACCCTAAAACCTCTCTTTCCCTATTACTAAGGTGTTCCACTTTACTATTACTCATCTCATTCATTATTCCACCTAAAAGTAGCTTAACACCATATATTTCGCCTTTAACAGAAAATCCGGAATACTTAATTCCAAAATCAGAAGACATTTTTTCATTATCTTTATTTATGTCATTACTTGTTATCTCTATAACCTTATCAACGCCTAGTTCTTTGGCAACTTTTAAATTATTCACAATATCCTTCCGGGTACACAAAAAAGCACAATCTTTTCCATTCAACTGTGCTATTTTGTAATTATCTTTAGTTTCGATTTTATCAAAAAACTTTTCTAGTTCTGTATCTCCCATAATGGCTAAACTCACTTTTCCTCAGCTCCCGGTTATAAATCTTCTGCAAGTAGAGCGTGATTAATTCCCTGTGAAACAACATCCGCCACACTGCTAATAATTTCATCTATTTCCTTAGGGGTAACAACCAAATCTCCGACAAACGGCTTAATTACCTCTTTAATCAAATCATACTTCTCTTCTCCACTCATCGGCTTAATTTTATCATAATCATTAGCAGTTTGTGAAGATGTTTTTTCAATATTTTCTAACATTAATTCAATTGTATCATTCGCCATAGTTGCAGCATCCACAACAGTCGGCACACCGATCGCAATAATAGGCACACCAAGAGTATCTTTTGATAGTGCCATTCTCTTATTACCTATACCCGAACCCGGATTAATTCCCGTATCCGCAATTTGAATTGTAGTACTTATCCTTTCTAGTTTTCTAGACGCCAAAGCATCAATTGCAATAACAAAATCAGGTCTTATCTTATCAATAACTCCACGGATAACCTCCCCAGTTTCCATGCCTGTTGTACCAAGAACACCGGGAGAAATTGCACTAATCGACCTTACAGGTCTAGACAAGCACTCAGGCGCATATTGAAGGATATGTCTCGTAACCTCAATATCCGTAATTACCTTAGGACCTAATGCATCAGGAGTAACATTTTGGTTACCAAGTCCAACAATTAAAACAGACTTGTTAATATCCATTCCTATAAGCTTCCTAAGTTCCTTCGCCAAAACTTTATAAATTTTTTCATTAGTATCTGGGTCATTATCCTTAATTTTTGGAGCATCCAGCGTAATATAATTGCCAATAGGCTTATCAATATACATTGCCCCTTCCTCAGTTTCAACCTTAACTCGAGTTATCTTAACATCATCAATATTCTCTTCCTCAGAAGAAACGCCAGGCATATCAACATTTTGTGCCTTTTTATACGCATCACGTGTTTCAACGGCTAAGTCAGTACGAAAAGAAAAATTCATAAACAAAAAACCTCCTTTATGGAGGTTAGTTTGTGCAAAGTTTTTCAATTCAATACAGCCTAGAACCATGGAACAATTTTATCATTTTTTGAAAAAATTTAGAAATTTTAAAGTAAACTCAAATCAAAATCAGGTATAAAACTCTCTTCCGCAGTTCCACCTTCCTGAATAAAAGCATTCTCAATTCCAAGACTTAACGCAAAATCCACAACATCATCATATTCCTCATCAGTAATCTTTCTATTAATCTCCGGAAACTGAAACACAGTTTTAAGAGGCGTATATTGGTTCATAATACTTATAAAAATCTTATCTCTAAATAACTCATATATGTACTCAATAACCTTTTTTGAATCCTCGGTGCATCCCGGCAAAATCAAATGGCGTACAACCATTCCGCGCTTAATCATTCCGTTTTCATCAAGTGAAAACTCGCCGACCTGCTTAAACATTTCGCAAATAGCAATAGACGCATTCTCAAAATAATCTAGTGCACCGGAATACTTCTTAGCCAAATCATTAGAAAAATACTTAAAATCCGGCAAATATACATCAACATACCCATCTAACATCTTTATAGTTTGAACACTCTCATAACCGCTACTGTTATAAACAATAGGAATAGAAAGTCCGTGAGTACGCGCAATCTTTATAGCTTCAATAATCTGTGGCACAAAATGAGTAGGTGTAACCAAATTTATATTATGTGCTCTTTCGTTTTGAAGCTTCAAAAATATATTGCTAAGCTCCTCAATGCTAACCTCTTTTCCATGATTTTCGTGACTTAACGCATAATTTTGACAAAAAACACACTTTAGAGAACAGCCTGTAAAAAATACAGTTCCAGAACCATTCTCACCAGAAATACAAGGTTCTTCCCATTCGTGCAAAGCCGCCCTAGCAATCCTCACCTTATTACTCTCGCCACAAAAACCAACTTTATTCTCTCTATCCACATTGCAATGCCTCGGGCATAATTCGCAGCTCATAATCTAAACACCTCTATAAAAGTGACCTGACGTTGAGTCAGCCACACTAACCTTACTACCACTCTTTAATGCACCTAAAATTCTTCTTCTCTCATCGGTACTTTCGTCTAAGAAATACGCTCTAAAATAGTCAACATCTCCCTTTAGCTCATCTATAACCTCCGGGGCAAATAGCACCTTTCCGTTTAATAACGTAGTCCTACAAGCCTTTCTCTCGGTTATAATAGGGAATTTTTCTCCGGTTCTATCCTCCAAATAATATTTCCCACTTTGACATAAATTGCAATTTATATGTCCCTTAACCTCTGAACCAATTGGACAATGCTCACTAACCATAAGAGGAAGTCTTCCATAAACAGTAACCTCAGTTTCAAGCATTGTATTAACCTGCTTTATTTCTTCTAGATTAAGCTCAAAAGACAAGTTTATGCCCCTTGCACCAAGCTCCTCCAATTTGCGTGCAGAATAAGAATTAAAAACATTAAGCGAAAAATCACAATAAATATTTTTAACATCCTTGCATAGCTCAAAATGTTCTAAATTACCAATAAGAACACTATTTATCTTAGACAAATCATACTTGTTTCCTCTAGTCGCAGTACCTAAATAGGGAATTACTTCTTTACCCTTAAACATATTTATAATCTCTTCATTAAAATCATCAATCGGCACATAAATCCTGTCTGCCAGTTCAAGCCCATCTAAATTTCTAGTATCATATAAATAAACAGACAATTTAGGTTGAACATTCTTGTAAGTAGCACCAATTCTCTCAAAATCGTCACGACAACTTCTACCTAAAATTTCACTTCTCTTTTTATATAGCTTATCTGCAAGCTCTCTTCTAAGTTCATTTAAAACGGACACAGGCACAAGCACATTGCCGTTAATCTTAGCCTCAAGATTTCTTAAACTAAACGGAGTATCCCCTAACTTACTAAGACTCGCCATAGCCGACTCAGATGTAAGAGGTTTATTTATAGCCTCTTTAGCAATGTACTCGCTTTTAGTCATAAACCTATTTCCGTCATCATCAACAATACTTAATTCTACATTTTCATTAACTCCACAGTGAAGTTCCATATCAACCGGTACTTTTCTATGACACTTTCCATCCAATACCTTCCTTAGCGATAAATTCAAATTCTTATCCGAAATCTTGTAAACACTATCTCCTTTACTCATAATGCCTGTAATATCACCGATGTACACAATATCTCCACTCTCGGCACTTTTTACTTGCACTCTGTTCTTCTCAATATATGTAACAATATTTCCGGGTAAATTCTCATTAACTATCTCAACACCATCACCCATATTTAAGCTGTCATCTAACTTAACTCTAACCAGTTTTCTCTTCCTATCGTAATCAATAACCTTTCCAAGGTATCTTCCCCAATGCTTAGGACGTTCACGGCAAATTAACTCACGACCTAATTTCCCATAATAATATCCCCTAGAAAATCCGCCACGATTAAACACCTGCTCAAGCTTTTTAATATCCTCCGGCTCAATTTTAAACTTATCTTCCTCCCCCTTTTCAATAAGTTCATAAGCCAAATCAATATACTTTCTGTAAATACTTGTAACACACGCAACATACTCAGGCGATTTTAATCTTCCCTCAATTTTAAGCGAAGAAACCCCAGCCTTAATAAGTCTAATTAAATCATATATTCCACATAAATCCTTAGGACTCATACAATAATTCTTAACACATTTTTCATCATCCTTATAAATCGTATATTGTAGTCTGCAAGGCTGTGCACATTTCCCTCTGTTACCGCTTCTCTCCCCAACTAAACTGCTAAGACGGCATTGACCTGAATAACATACACACAAAGCTCCATGCACAAACACCTCAATTTCTGTATCTGTATTCTTGCATATATTCTCAATTTCATCTAAAGTTAACTCCCTAGATAAAACAACTCTCTCAAAATTCAAACTGCTTACAGCCTTTACCCCTTCTAAGCTATATATAGTTCCTTGGGTGCTAAAATGTATAACAATTTCAGGCATAACCTCTTTTAATAACTTAATCACACCCAAATCCTGAACAATAAAAGCATCAACCCCACTTTTATACGCATTTTTAGCAAACTTAATAACATCCTCAATCTCTCTATCATGAATTAGCGTATTTAATGTAAGATGCACCTTAACACCTCTAGCGTGTGCATACGCTATAACTTCTCTTAATTCCTCATCAGAAAAATTGCTTGCAGAATTTCTTGCATTAAAAGAAGTACCACCGAGATAAACAGCATCAGCACCACTCTCAACCGCCGCTATAAATTGTTCATGTCCCCCAACAGGAGATAAAAGCTCTATCCTTTTCAATTGCCTCACCTTTTAAACTTCAGTATTCATAATTTCATTAAATAACTTCCAAAGAATCTCAGTAGAAAAATTCTCAGTTCTACTTATTCTATGTTGTGCCGCCAATTCATCAGTATAATCCTTTAGTTTGTATGTTGTGTAATAATCGTCTGTATAATGTGTCACAAGTGGAATTAAAGAATAATCTTTAATCTCAACATTTCCATCCTCATTTCTCTCCAACGTTATATCCGCCATACCACCAAGCAAAGTCGAAATTTTTCTTTGGTTAGAAATAAAGTTACCCAAAGAATAATAAACAAGTCCGGTATTCCCATTCTCAGTCGTAACCATTTTATATGGTTCTAAAACATGTGGATGTGCACAAATAACAATGTCTGCACCATTATCTATACACATATCAACATACTTTTTATGATACTTAGTAGGCTTATACACATACTCCGTACCTATATGCAAAATAGCAATCATAACATCACTATTCTCTTTAGCAGTCCTCACATTCTCCTTAAGTTCCTCATCATCTCCAAGCAAATCAATCATATATCCTTTATCTTTAGGCAATGTAAAACCATTTAATCCGTACGTATAATTAACAAAAGAAAGTTTAATGTTATTCTTCTCTAAATACGAAATCTTGCTTTCGTCAGGGCTACTGTGAATTCCCAAAACTTCTATTTCAGGATACTTTTCACGCCAAAACTCAAGAGTATCTGTTATTCCGCTAACTCCTTTATCTAACGTATGATTAGTTGCATGAGTAACAACATCAAATCCAGCCTTTACAACACTATCGCCAACCTGCATTGGGCTTCCGAAAGCCGGATACGAACTATATCTTTTTGGGTCTTTAACAAAAATAGTTTCTTGATTAATAATAGCAACATCAGCCTTGCTAATGTCGTCCCTAACATTATCAAAAAGCATATCAAAATCATAGCCGTCCTCTGTCCTAGCCGCAAAATAAATAGTATTGTGAATCAAATCATCGCCAACCATTTTTATATTAAGCCTGTCCGCTTTATCCTCAATAATTTCTTCATTCGGACTTGCCATAACTTCCTTATCAAAAAATCCGGCACATTTATAAATAGCCACAGTAATAAGCACAATAGCAAAAATTCCGGCACATATTAATATAATTCTCTTCCTATTCATACTCAGCACCTCATAGCATCTCAATATCTATATCATCCAAATCTGCGAAAATTTCAGCATTAGCCTTATCGTCACTCATTACTTCTTCCTTAACACCATTCACTATAAACTCCTTTAAGTCAATCTTCATTCCACCAAAAAACAATATTCCATCCTGTATTTTAGAAAAATCATCATATCCGGGAAGAGTCTTGCACATTTTAACCTTTTCCTCTAAACATAAATCATTATTAACTCTATTTACTTTCGCAAAATAGGTGACCATAACATTTTTAATTATCCCAGAACGATATTTTATATATGATGTAAGTTTATCTTCAGGAATAGAAAAACACTTCCCATGCCAAAAAATTTTTCTATGTGCATCAAAATGATTAAAATAATCAAAAAAATACTGAGAAAATAGCGCAATCAATTCCTGTGAATGTGTTGTCTTATCATTTGGCTCTAAGTCCTCAATTACAACATTCGGATTCGGTACAATAAAACTAATTTCATCAGAACCAAAAATAGCATAGCAATGATATTTTTCAGTAAAAAATCTCGCTGTCTTTTCTAAACAATCAAAAAAACTACCATCATACTCATCAAGCAAATTAATATCCTTATTTTTAGTAATTTGCCTGCCGTCAAACCTAAACACCAACGGCATTTTGGTACTTATTCGCATATTGTATTTTTTCTGTAGCTGAAAAAAATAGCTATTCCACATACACATTTCTCCTTTAATTTTGCATGGAACGTTCCGCATATAAGTAAAAGGGTATCCTATAAAAAGGATACCTTTTTACTTATGTGTGCGATAAACCGACATACATCGGTTCTACAATATAATTCGTGGATTTGTTCCAATACATAATATCGCATACATATATATTTTAGCAAAATAATAATCGTGTTTCAAGCCCTTATTCTAGACGCATACTAACTATTCCTCATCCCAGTTTGTCCAAACATTTTGAACATCATCATTATCCTCTAATGCGTCAATTAATCTTTCTAGCTTAACAGCTTGCTCTTCTGTAACAGACACATAATTTTGAGGAACATATTTAATTTCAGCCTCTAAGAAATCTAATTTTTCAGCCTCTAACTTTTCTCTAACAGAAGAAAAGTTCTCAGGAGAAGTTAAAATCTCATAGCATTCGTCATCAGCAGAAAAATCATCTGCACCTGAATCCAATGCTAACATCATTAAATCATCTTCAACTAAAGAATCATTCTTTTCAATTGCGATAACACCTTTTTTATCAAACATATAGCTAACAGAACCACTTTGGCCTAAGTTTCCGCCATGTTTATCAAATAAGTGACGCATATCTCCGGCAGTTCTATTTCTGTTATCTGTTAAAGCCTCAACAATAACAGCAACTCCGGCCGTGCCATATCCTTCATACATTAAAGACTCGTAGTTAGTAGCATCTCCGTCACCGGCAGCCTTCTTAATACTTCTCTCAATGTTATCATTAGGAATATTAGCAGCCTTAGCCTTAGCTATAATATCTCTTAATTTAGAGTTAGCATCCGGATTAGCTCCTCCAGACTTAACCGCAACTGCAATTTCTCTACCGATTTTAGTAAAAATCTTACCTCTTGCAGAATCCGCTTTTTCCTTTTTATTTTTAATATTTGCCCATTTACTATGTCCTGACATAAAAATACCCCTTTCAAAATCAATTAAGCATAGAGAATTATACAATATAATTATAAATTTGTCAAAATACCCTAATTATCTCAAACTTATAGTTTATCTATAATCCCCTTTAACTCATTTACGCAATAATTAACATCATCCTTAGTCGTCAAATCGCACAAACTAAACCTTATTGTACCACCAATTTCCTCCTTACTAAGTCCAATAGCCGATAAAACATGGCTCTCACCAAATCTATTAGAATGACAAGCAGAGCCGGTCGAAACATATATACCCCTTTCCTCCAGCGCATGCATAATGACCTCGCCCCTCTTTCCTACAAAAGAAACACTAAGAATATGAGGTGCCAAGTTTCCGTCATTATAGCAATTTATTTTAGCACAAGGTATACTGCTCACACCATCTTTCAATATATCCCTTAACTCTCTTACCCTCTCGTAATCTCCGCAATGTTCAATAGCCTTGCCAAGCGAAGCAATTCCCACAACATTCTCCGTACCACTTCTAAAACCATTTTCATGTCCACCGCCAAGCATATACGGATTAATTTTAGTTCCCTTCTTTACAACCAAAGCCCCGATTCCCTTTAATGCATGAACCTTATGGCCACTAACACTAATTAAATCAGCCATATTAAACCTGTTATATGATAACTTTGTATATGCCTGAACCGCATCAGTATGCAAAATAAAGTTATACTTTTTCTTAAGTTTCGCAATCTCAGAAATAGGCTCTATACTTCCAAGTTCATTATTAACAGTCATAACACTAACAAAAATAGTCTTATCATTAATAGAGTTTTTAAGTTGTTGCATATCTATAATGCCATTTTTATCAACATCAAGATAAGTAACATTAAAACCTTCCTTTTCTAATTTCTCAAAACACATTAAAACAGCCGGATGCTCAATCTTAGAAGTAATAATATGATTTCCCCTTCTAGAATTAGCATAAACAGAACCAAAAATAGCTGTATTATCCGACTCGGTAGCACCAGAAGTAAAATATACCTCATTCGTATTAACCCCTAAAGACTTAGCTATAACTTCTCTTGCATTCTTAACCACTCTCTCGGCTTGCAAACCGATAGAATGTAGAGAAGAGGGATTGCCATAAACATTTTCAGATATGTACCCAATCTCCTCAATAACCTCCGGTAATAACCTTGTAGTAGACGCATTATCTAAATAAACTTCCATAAAAAACCTCCATTAAACTATACCATCCTATCTATCGCATCAGAAACAATAACATATAAATCCTGAAGCGTTATAACATCGTACATTGTCTTGACATTAGTGACACTCTATCAGCCATATAGATTCAATATCATCTCCGATATTGTTTTTATAACTTCGGAATATTGGATATTCCCCACGAAATAATTTTTGCTTTTAAATTGATTCCACATATTTTCCATCTCTTTACTTGTAGCTAAATTTTTAAGTTCTGTATCCACTTTTTCTTTCGAGAATATAGTCCCTCGTTTTTTACATGTCGAATCAAATGCCTCTCTATAAATATTCCATGAAAAGTCTAGTTTTTGGGCAATTTCATATAAGTCATAAAAATCTCTCATTCTTGTATTTGCCAACCCTCGGCTTATAATTGTTTGAGATTTTTCAGCAAGAAGAGTCTCAATGTTATATGTATTTAAGGATATATTTCTTTCTTCAAACATTAAAGGATATTTATACTCTATTGCACCCATCGTAATAACATCATCCGTTGATACATCTATCTTTATAGGTTGTTTTAAATCTCCAAGCAATGCCTCTAAATGAATACGAATCCCAGGATAATCAAATTCATCCATGATTGTTTCTATATCTACAATTCTGAATGATATGTTATCTTCTACTGTTATTTCACATATTTCTAGTATTATTTCTCCCAATTTTTCTTTCGAAAGAGGAAGTGCTCTTACCGTAGCATCAATATCCATTGTTGTTCTTAAGTTTATTCCAATAAGTGAGGATACTAGCATCCCACCTTTAAGTACAAACCTTTCCTTATATTTTGATAATGAAATTCGTTCTAAAAAGCGTTCCATAAAAAATATTCTTATCATAGCTTGTGCTATCTTACTATCACCTTTAGAAATGTTCCTTACCTTTGCTTTAAGTCCGATAGCAGATTTTATCATAGCATCACCTCAACATATTTCATTATTTCATCCCTTATTTTTAATTGCTCTCCGTACTGTATAAGTCTCGACATATTCTTTGACTTGTCACGCATGAATGTTTTCATAGCTGTTTGGAACTGTTGCACTTCAACATTTTTTCTGTTTTTAACAATATCGCAAATGCATCTTTCTTTATTATATGTCCTAACCATATTTCCGTAATTTGTTTTAACTTCATCAACACCTAATCGATATATTGACTGTTTTTCCTGATGTATGATCACACCTTTATTTCTCAACCGCGTCTGATTAAAACGTGGGGGTACAGTAATATAAATATCTGTATACTCTCTGTCTAACATACCTTGCAAATACAAAGCTGTTTCTCCTGAATAAATAATATTCGGATTGCAAACTTGAAGAATATATAACTCATCCGCCCATGCATCCTGTGAAATGTAAATTCCTTTTGCTACTCTCTCTAAATGATTTTCAAACACAAATTTTGCCAAATATGCTCGTGAAATACCTGCTTTTTCGACTTGTGCTGTAAATAGATATCCATTATTCTCTTGTAACAATTCACTCATTTGCTCGTATTTATTCATAACTTCACCACCACACTATACAACAGTGTATATATTGTATTCATTATATACACCATTGTAAACTTTTATTTTCCCAACTTATATGCCTTAGCATACTTACTATCAACATATTATAACCAATTTAAAATAATACACTCAATCACAATGAGTTAATAACAAATTATTTTATACCAACCTATCTATCGCATCAGAAACAATAACATATAAATCCTGAAGCGTTATAACATCGTACATTGTCTTGACATTAACATTGTCAAAATGTCCATTTGCGCTAGCAATTAAATAAATTTCAAGATCACTAAATTCTTCATCATATTCCCCAAAAAGTTTAGAAATCATCCTTGACATAGTAATCATATTTAGTTCATCATTCGAACTAAAAGCCTTAATATCCTCAATAATTTCCTCTGAAACATCAAGTTTCATTCTCTTAATCATTTGAGTAATGCAAGTAACAGCATTCTTATTAATAGCAATATTATCAAGCTTAAAATCATTATCATATCCACCGGTAATAATACCCAAATCAACAAATCTTTCAATCTTATCCTTATTGTATAATCCATTAAAAGGCCCTGGAATATCGTACTCAGGTAAATAAACACCTCGGCTTACCAACAACTCGTTTATTTCCTCATTCATTTCAACGCTTCCGATAATACCTCGTGGCGTCACATCATTAAAAATAGAATACATTGAAATAATTCCAACAGATTCGCCCATAACCATACCTGTCGGAACAACTCTAGCACTTCCGGCAGCAACAGAGCTAAACGAAGCAGCCTTTCCAACTATGTATAAATTATCGATCTTTTGAGGAACAGCACACCTATACGGTATAGAATACTGACTAGGAGCCAAAACAACATATCCGTAATTATCCTTGCTTGTCGACTGAATATCCACCGGATAAGATCCCATAGCAATCTTATCCGAAAAATTTCTGTTATTAAGTAAATCACTCGCCTGTAAAACATACTCGCCTTGGATATGCCTGGTCTCTCTTACATAAAGTTCACTTGCAGTTCCAAGTAAGTACGCATTTTGGAAAGAATCAAGTCTTGTCTTTAGGTACTTAACAATATTTTGAGCCTCTCTTGTCCCATAATAAATAGCATCATTAACACTATTCTCATCTTCAATATTCACATTAAAAATCTGTAATGCGTTAAGTAAAATCGTTCCATCGTTTTGCCTTCCGAAGTTAGGACCTCTAAGACGCATATTATCAAACTCAGGAGTGTACTTATCATAGCACCATTTACCAAATCCCCAAGCACTATCCTCAGTAACACCACAACCGGTATCCCCTGTCTCGTCCATATACTTTTTCATATCATCCTTTAGCACTTCCCAGTCAACACCGCCAACCTTAAAGCAAAGCGTCACACACATTATATCATCAGAATTAATATCTTCCATACCAACATAATACGGAACACCGGCATTCGCACAAACATCACCATCTTGAGTCGCATCTATAATACGTCTACCGTAGAATTCTTTAAGCACCGAATTCTCATCAAAAACCCTAATACCGGTAATGGTATTTCCCTCAATAATCGCCTCGCCAAACGAATAATTCTTTCTGTAATCGATATTCGGTTCATTCGCCACCATATCTTCAAAAATTTTCTTAACCTCATTTACATCAAAAGACTCTTTTCTTCCTTCTCGATTATAAAACTCTTCAAAAATACCCTTAGTAAGTAATTCCCCATCTTTAGAATAACTCATATCTAAAGTATTTAGCATCCCAAAAGTAAAAAGTCCGCCAAGTCCATCCTCTTCACTAATTAATAACACCTTTCCGCCACTTCTCGCAGTGGCAATACTAGCCGCAATTCCTTCCGGATCTCCGCCCATAACTATAACATCATAAAAATTATCTGCATAAAACCTTTTGTGGAAAAAGCTAATAGGAAAATAAACCTTTCCGTCATCACCTAGAACAGTATTTCCAGCCAAAATATAATCTGCCTTAAAATCCATTTTCCTATCATTTATAAAAAACGGATTAATATATGAACCAATCTTTACCTTATTAGTACCAATTTTAAAATAATAATTAGTATTATCAACATTAAAATTAACAATGCTAGAATTAGAATATACCAAAACATCAGTATTCCATATCTTTCGAACTGCATCCTCAGATATATACCAAGTATCCTCTATCTTCTTTGTATCCTCCGCAAAAGAAAAACTAAACATCATCAAAAAACAAACCAAAACGCTGATAAACTTTTTCATTAGTACCTCCTAAATTTCTCTACCTAAAAACTTTTCAACAATATCCACTGAAATAACATACGCCTGTCTCTTTGTAAGAACATCATCCTTACCAAAACTCTCACTAAAATAATTGTTCTTCTTAGCAATTTCCCAAGTATCATTTTCTATCTTGGTAACTCTTTCTTGTTTCTTTACCTTATATTCTTCATCGGTCCAATTAGCATTTTTATTAATAAATTCAGGCTCAGTATATTCGCCCAAAAGCATAGTACAAATTCTAGCAACTCCTCCGCCTGTTAACGCTTTATCATCATAATAACCATTTATCTTTACACCAAGCTCGTAAGTATATTTTTCAGTCCCAGCACGTTGTAAAACATTTATTAAAAGATTAGTAAAAGTACCTTGCTTAGCATTAGTATCAAAAGTAAAATTATTGCTGTATCCACCAGATAAAAGTCCTAAATCAATTAACTTCTTAATCTTTTCATATCCGGCAACACTTCCATTAGGATCAACCCCATTAAACTCAGGCAAATAAACATTTTGATTTTTTAATATTCCCTGGAATTGCTTTAATCTGCTCTTGCTCTTAGCCAAAGTTAATTCTCTAGGAGTTATATCCTTGTAAATCGTATAAATAGCAGCAATACCAGTTGACTCTCCAACAGCCATACCAGTCGGAACAACTCTAGCACTTCCGGCAGCAACAGAACTAAACGAAGCAGCCTTTCCAACAATAAATAAATTATCTATCTTTAGAGGAACTGTACATCTGTACGGTATTGAATATTGGTCAGGCGAACCAATTACATACCCTGTATTGCTCTTGCTCGTAGCTTGAATGTCTATCGGATAAGATGCCAAACAGATTTTATCATAAAAATTAGTATTACCCAAAACATCAGTAGCCTTTAGAGCATATTCACCCTTTATATGTCTGGTTTCTCTAATATAAAGTTCGTCTGCAACACCAGCCAAATACGCATCTTTAAAAGAACTTAACTTGGTTTTTAAATATTCAACTATGTTAAGAGCCTCTTCTTTTCCTTCCTCCATAGCTTTAGCCTTAGACTCGGCATTAAGCCCATCAACATCAAAAATTTGCAAAGCATTAAGTAAAATAGTGCCATCTTCCTGAAGTCCCATATTAGGTCCACGAAGTTGCATATTATCATGAACCGGAGTATATTTTGAATAACACCATTTCCCAAATCCCCAAGCAGTACTCTTATTAAATCCGCAATTAGGGTCATTAGTTTCTTTCTTATACCTATTAATATCCGCCTCAATGTCCTTCCACTCAACACCGCCAACCTTAAAAACTAAAGTGGCTGCCATGCTCTGCTTCCAATTAACATCTTCCATCCCAATAGTATAAGGAACACCCGCATCAACACAGACGTCTCCATCTTGCGTTGCATCTATAATGCGTTTTGCATAAAAACTCTCTTCCTCGCCATCTTTATTTATCATAGTAACACCAATAATAGTATTCCCATCTAAAATCGCCTTGCTAAACCTATAATTAGGCTTATATGTCAAATTATTTTCAGCAGAAATCAATTCACTAAAAACAGTCTTAGCCTTCTCTACATCAAAAGACTCGGTATTCCCAATAGCAGTATAAAACTCAGAAAAAATTCCTCTTGTAAGTAATGTCCCCTCAGAATTCCTGTTCATATCTAGGGTATTTAACATGCCATAAGTAAGTAAACCTCCAGGGCCATCTTCCTTGCCTAAAAGCATTACTCTTCCACCACTTCTCGCAGCAGAAATAGCCGCAGTAACCCCTTCCGGGTCACTTCCAACAACTATAACATCATATCTGTCCTTCTCAACAGAAATCTTCCCCTTAGCCCATTCAGTGGAACGCCTAATAGTCTTACTACTGGAAAATGTATATGCCCCTAAAATAAGAATAAAAAAGAAGCACAAAGTCAAAAACGCACTTATCTTTTGTTTCATAATATATTTCTCCTTAAACATCAAAAATTATCTAAGAATATACTATCAAAATAAAAAATCTTCTTCAAGCTATATTTTTACATTTCTTACCCTAACTCCATCAATATTGGACAAATCCATAATTAACCTGTTAATTTCATCTTGGTTATCAGAAAGATTTAAAATAATAAATCCCTCATTACTGCACTCATTCTCAGTTCCCTCATGAAGACCGATACGCATCTTAATAATGCAACCATATCCAGTCAAAACATCTTGAACTATTGTAGCTTTCTCTCTCCTATTCTCAATAACAATTCCCATCAAATTATAATTTTTCATAATTCATCAACCCTTTCCATATAATAGCTTAACCAAAAATAAAACTTTTAAGCAAAGAAAAAGAGTGAGGTCTCCCCCACTCTTAAAACTTATTCTTCTTGCCACTTTTCAAACTCAAGATCTGTGCTATCGATGAAATCATCAATCATTTCTTGCTGTTCTTCCGCAGAAAGTTCACCAAACTCTTCTTCGCTAATTCCAAATTTCATAAGCATGGTATCTGCACAAGACGAATAAGCCTCATAGTACAACTCGATTCTAGTAGCCCCGTCCGCCTCATCGTAGTCAATCTCCTTAACCATAGCAAGCGAACGAATCAACCCTTCCATTTTTTCGTCGAAACTAACAACGTCCGGACTACGCGTAAGATAAGCGACAGCCATGTTACATACTTCCGAATTAGGCATATCATCAATGACATACCCAGCCTTAGTAATAACTTCAATGGCTCTCGCACATAACTGCTGATACGTTGCTTTAAAAATCTCGTCTCTTGTAATACTGTCTACGTCATCTAAGTCAATCCCCGCTATGCTTGCGTAGAAAGAAATGATAGTATCGAGTTTCTCTTGGTCGTCGGGTGAAATCTCCGACATGTTCATTTCTTCTTCCCAGCCATAAGAGATTACGGATAAATATCTAGGTACAAAATCCTCAACCATCATTCCAATTTCTCGGTTTTGTATAAATCCCATAATCGAAGTTTCGATAACCGCTAACTTCTCAGAGTTGGTACTCATACTGTACTGATGTTTATCATCGGTCTCCTTTTTTTCCGTATTTCCATCAGTTCTAGTCTCATCACCATCATCCTCATCTTCGTAACACCCTTTAACAGGCGAGAACATTTGAGGATTCTTAAAGAAGTCATAAAGGTAATCCTTTTCCACAAGGTCACCAAACTCGTGTTCAATGTCACGAATAACAACCTTGATCGCTTCTTCGACAAAATCATCCATAAGCTCAACTTTTAGACCTATCTCGTTAAGCCTTCTATAAGTCAGTGGAGTTCCATGCGAGAAGTTAAGAGCAGACAAATACTTCCACACTTCATTCCATTCCTTGCCAGGAAGACAATGGCGTTTCACGTTTTCTCCAACTAAGTCCGCATAGGTGTACTTATCTTTGAAATACGTGGCAAGAACGCTCATCTTTCCCTTAAATGTCGCCTCCAAATTATCATCAAGCTCATTATCTTTCCTAGCCTTAATAAGAGCCTCAATTAAACCGGAAGGAGCGGGATACCAACTATCCTCTTTTTCATTCTTACCATAGTACCTCTGAATGTCGATAGGCCCTAAGCATCCGCTATGCGACAGATAAATTCTATCCGTCGACAAAGCAATCATCGTGCCACCGCTATAACAGTCACTTACCACATACGCCTCAGTTTCATCATAATATTCTCTAAAGAACTCTCCAATATAGTATGCCTCATCAGCATATCCACCCGGAGTCTGAATAACCAAAGCCGCTTTGCCTCTATGCTTGGTAAAACGAATCATTTTTCTCAAAACGTCAATCATCGTACCGTCAATTGAGCCATCGCTTCTACGATTGTGAATAAGGAAGTAAACATCAGCGTTCAACATCTCTTCCAGGTCTGCAATTTTTCTGACGCGGTTAGTATACATAGCTTCATCCTCCATAAAAATTTTTCTGAAGTAAATTTAGTCGTAAAAAAATACAACTATAACATAGGACTTTTCTCCTGTTGCATTATATCATCTACATAATGTATTGTCAATATTACACAGAGAAAGTCACAAGAATAAGTAAAAAAATTCACTTCAAACTCCAAGTTCAAAGTGAATCGCTATCCTATATATGTCGGAGCTAAAAAAGCAAAATATGGAATATTCCTTAAAACCCCATATATCAACATTAAAACAATAATCACTACCCAAAACATCATTGGAACCTTTTGTGCAATAAAATTCTTTTCATTAAAGCAATACGCATATACTTCCCCATAAAAATACAAAAACAATATCGGTATTAAAATTACAGAAAAAGCATTATACCTAAAAGCCTGATAAAAATCCAGTTTTAATAAACTCAGCACAGCTCTAGTCATTCCACAACCGGAACAACATAATCCTGTAAGCTCTCTTGAAACACAAATAAAGCCAATACCATACACTTTATTTAGGAAATATACACCATATGCTATAAATGTAATAATAATTGTGTATGGAACTAGCAAAATAATCTTCTTATAATACATCAATCATTTCCAAAATCGCCGGAATAAATTGAGCCACAACTGCAAACAGGTTTAACACAACATCTAGTACTATACCAACTATTAACAAGATTTTTATCAAACTCTTTGACTTATCAGCCTCAGCGAAATTGCCATGTTCAACAGCAGGTTTCAACTGTACACATAAAAGAACCAATGCAATAATACCAAAAATTCTTGAACAACAAATAAGTTCTATAATAGACCATACCAATAGCCCATTAAAACCATACTTTTGTAAATCAGTATTATTCTGTGAAACATTATTCGAATTAGCCTTAGCATTATTAAAATCTTCTGTACTTTCCCCTATTTTATTCCCACAATTAGGGCAAAACTTCTCATAATCTTTTAATTCCATACCACAATTTTTGCAATACATATAAACACTCCCAAAATTATAAATTAAACAACTAAACTTATAATACAATAAATATTTATTATTTTCAAGCTAGTAAAAGAAAGAAATACCCCCACAGTAAAAACTGCAGGGGTAAGCACAAAAATCTTTAATTATAAACTACGTCCGAACTCTTCAAAGTCTGTAATACAATCTTATCCAATGCTGCAATACCCATGGCCAAGTCAGATCTAGAAACCGTTTGCTTAGGATTAGTACTAATTGTATCAGTAGTCTTAAGCATGCTAGACATAATCGCAAGTTTCATAGGCTCTTTAGCATAATCTGCAATATCATCTTCATTATAAGGATAAGGATCAAAAACCACATTCATTTCCGGTTTTATCTTCTTAGCATAACGATACATGATAGTCGCAAACTGCTCGCGAGTAATATTGTCATTAGTTCCGAAATTACCATTGTCGTATCCAAGAACAATACCATTCTCATTCGCCCATGTCACAGCATCATAATACCAAGAACCAGCCTCAACATCCTTAAAATTGTTAGTACCATTAACCTTAGGACTGCCAGCAATTCGGTACAGTGTCGTAACAACCATTGCTCTTGTAGTAATAGTATCAGGAGTAAACGTCGTATCGGAAGTACCAAGCATAAGTCCGTTCATGTTACAATACTTAACAGAGTTAAAAAATGCATCGGTGGTCTTAACATCACTAAAAGGATTAGTCCAAGCGGCCATTTCCGGCTTTTTAATAATAAGATTATAGGTCTTGCCGTTATAGTCGATAGTAAAATAATTTTCACCTTCGACAAGAAAATGATGTCCTGTATTCATGTAACCATTAACCTTAATATCATACTTATCAGCATACGTATTTGCAGGATCAGCAATAAAATCAATGGGGCCTTCAGTACTATAGTCAAATTTTACAGTGCTTTCTGTACTCAAGCTGTCAAGCACACGCGTTCTAGAAAATCCATCTCTTAAATTAAGTTTAAAATAGTCCTTAGGCATACATCTAAGCGATAACTCAGCATAATAAACCTTATCAGCTATCATATACTGAATGACTAATGTATTATGGCTGCTACCGTCGGGATTATCTTCCAACTCATATACATCAGAAATAGCACCTGGTATTATAGTATTAACATCAACAAACTCCTCTGCCCGTTCCTCAGGAGGCACGATTGCATCCCACAAAACTTTTACAGTAACATCTTCTCTAACGCTAATTCTAAGCTTAACCTTTAACTCCCCATATAATTCCCGTGAAGTTGATACATAAGAATTTTCATCTAATGCAAGATTATAATATGATGTTGCGAGTACTCTTTCATCTTCCCCCAGTACGTCAATAACAAAGAAATTTTCACCATCTTTAGGCAATACAAACTCGGTGTCGGTAGCATAAACCTGTGTCGAGACTAACATTACTGTCAGAACCATAAGGAATGCTGTAAGAAGTGCAGTAAACTTTTTCATAATTTCCTCCAAAATAAAATAAAATTTTTTGGTGTTTTCTCGCTACCCATTACATAGCGAGTTAGTAATTCAAAGATTACTCGTATATTATACACTTGTTTATTTGTTATGTCAACACTTTCGGTAATTTTTATTCATTCTCCCTATGATTAATTTTTGTTTGTTCTCTTTTATTTCTGATGTGAATCTGTTTTCCCGAAACATAATAATACCCCCAAAGTAACAAATTTTTATATTTAATCTGTCTACTTTAGGGGTATCATATCAAAACTACGTCCCTTTTATTCTAGTTATTTGCATTATTGTAGATGTCATCCTCTAATGTCTTATCTAATCTGTATGTAAATACATTTCCACCCCAATCCGATCTGTCATCTCTACTATTTACCGAATTAATTACTTGTATATAGTCATATCTTTGACCATTAGGCATCTCTACATATATATCGAAGTTTACCACTATGTCAGAATTTCCTCCTATCTCGCCACGAATCTCCTCGCAAATATCTAGAGGTAAATACCATACCCATCTCCATGTTACCTGCGGTGCTGTCTGATAATTTGGCATATCTATAGATTCTTGCTCCCCAGTTATCATAAACTTTTTTGCATTTTTTGAACTATTTATTTCTGCATATTCTCCCAAATCTATACTAATTTCGTTCATTCTTTCGGAGCCTGTCTTTTTATATAATTTAGGAATTACAACCAATTTAGATTCAGCCTCTTCAACACCAGTAGTTACCAATTCAAACTCCACTGCATATCCATATACGATATCTACATATTCACTATAGCTACTATCTACTAATTCTGCAGCATTTACTAAAATAGTATCGTTTGTGGCATTTTTAGGCACATACATTTCATTATTCGTTGTACTTCCGTTGGATGTAAAATAATCTTTCCATCTTACATCTCTTATGGATAATATTCTAAATGGTGAATTATTCATCTCATCACTAGCAGGCATAAATACCGCAACTAATGTCATATTGTAATGTGGCATATTTAAAGGTGGATTATCCGGTTTTGTGGAAATCAATTGGTTATTTTCATACCAACCAACAAATTCATAGCCACTACCGCTCTCTGCAACTATACTAATTGGTTCTCCCGCTTCATAGCTATGGGTTAGTACACTTCTGTCTTCTATTTTTACCGTTCCATTACCTTGTACCCTTAATGTCAAAGTGTACTTATTATCAACATCTATTTCTCTAAAGTGTGCTACTAGTGTTAAACTATTCGTTGGCATTACCACATAATCATATTCTGCATAATCAGTAATATCCATTGTATCCTTATCTTCCCAATATAAGAACTCATATCCATCATCAGCAACGGCCTCTATAGGGTATTCTCTTCCGGGAACAGCATTATCTACATTTCCGTATACTCTTCCTCCGCCGGCAGTTTTTACGTTAAGATTGTACTCTCCTATTCCTCTAAAATGTGCCGTAAATACCTTGTTTCTACTTATCACCGCTATCCATTCTTCTTCGTACGAAACAATATTACCTAGCTCGTCTGTCCAATAATCAAATTCGTATCCTTCATATGGATATGCTTTTATTGTTATTTGTTCTCCATCCTTTACTGAAATGGAATCTTGCTTTCTTTGTGGATCATTATTAATTGATATTTTTCCATTTCCATCGCCTTGTACTATAACTTGATGATAAAGTTCATCATTAAAATATGCAGTCAATTTATAATAAGTCTTATCTTCAGGCATTATCACAACATCGCATCTTCCAAAACTTGTAATGATACTAGTAGAATCTTCTTTCCAATAACTAAACGTTGCATCATAATATGGAAAAGCATATATAGGATACTCTTTTCCTGAAATTGCATACTCTGTACCACCAACTACAAAACCAGGTCCATTAGAATCTAGAACAAGCTTCCCATATTTCTCTTCCGCCTTGAAGTGAACAAAAATTACACAGTCTTCCACAACATCCTCAAGCATTAGACTGTCACTTGTACCTAAACTTGAGCCATCCTTTATTAGTTCCCAGTAATCAACTACGAAATTATCGTCCGGTATTGCATCAATACTTATGCTACTGCCTTCTGTCACATTTGCTCGGATAATAATATCTCTTTGCCCATCATCATATGGGGGGCTAAATTCCACTTTACCATTACCATCACTCATTACCGTAACATTATACTTGTTTTTCGTTTCAAATTTAGCTATCAACTTAAAATCACTTGCAGGCATAAGCAGTGATAATGTGTTTAGCGAGTCGGTATGACTACTCCCTTTCGCATACAAATCTTCACCATTAGCTCTATACCATCCTTTGAAAGTATAATCATTTTCCTCATTGGATTTTGCGTATATTACTACACTTTCTCCCTCTGCAAAATCTTTTTGCGAATAATCCGCATAACTACCATCGCCTATTTTCACCAAGCCAGTTTCTGGTGCTCCATCTGCTACCACTGTTATTGTATGAGTTGCTTCTTCTAGTGGCGGAGTAAGATCAAAATAGATTCTATATCTGTCTTCTTCATTACAACAATTACTTTTTTTACAGCCAGTACATTTTACATGCACATATCCATATAGTAATCCGGTCTTCTCAGTCGGAGTAGTTGGTTCGCTTGGGACATCGTCAGCTCCACCGTTTCCTATAGGTGGTTCCTCACTAAAGCCTGCCAGCCATTTCCTATACGCTGAAAACCACTCAGCATATGCCTTTCTATATTCCGGTGTTCCTCTTCCACCGTAATCCTCTGGGTTTGGTTCTTCCGGAGGATTACCATTTCCGCCTCGCCTATTATTTCCACCTTCACTTATATCCTCACTTAACCCTGTGCTTTTATCACCCAAAGTTCCATCGTCTTCATATAATTGATCCGCAATTATAGAAGTAATAACACATGGTACCGTCGTCTGCGTAGGCTTAAGTTGCCTTTGGGTTCTAGATTCATAAGTTGAACTGTATTTATCATATTTAAGTACAATCTCATTTTCTCCATTAACTGTAAATCCTTCAAATGATAACTCTATATTATGATATGTCTCTGTATATTTAGGGGTAGAGGTTTCATAATTATATATCATATACTCTTTAGTAACCGACTCTACATCCTTTGTGTCTCCGCACTTAGTACATCTCCACCCTTGTTCTCCAGTAACTTCGTATGGGCCATGTTCGTCAGGTATATGCACTACATCCACAGCTATATGTCCTTGCGTCTCTATAGAAAATGAAGCGCCAATATTATATGGATTTGCTCTCCTATGCTCCTCACTTGAGTCAATTTTTGAACCAAATTTCCTCCATTTTTTTGCCGTCACTTTTTTTCCTATCACTTCATCTTCTGCATCACAATTATCATAATATTCCCATTCATGATCACAAGGCTGGTCTGGTTCCGGCTCTGGATCTGGTTTTGGCGAAGGACTTGGCGAAGGGCTTGGCGAAGAAGTTGGCGAAGGGCTTGGCGAAGAAGTTGGCGAAGAAGTTGGCGAAGGGCTTGGCGAAGAAGTTGGCGAAGGACTTACACTAGACACTTTTGCACATTTTCCAGTATATAAATCTTTATTACATGTCGAACATTTACCTGTTTTAGTTGTTCCAGTCCATTTCCAATCTTTTAGGGCTCCCACCCCATGATCCGTAGCTTGTTTATTATGAGTACTACATACAACTGAGTGATTGCAATTATTTGACGACCTTGTTCCAACTTCTACATATGTAACATAATAAACTCTATGAGCCTGCCTATAGCCAATGGCATTACCACAACCCATTTCCAACCCATTCTCAGTCCACTCATTTATTATATATTCATTAGAAGGTAATGGATTAGGCATATTGGGTTTAGGAAGTTTGGCAGCCCAATCTACACAAAAATGATACCCTCCGCTAGCATCCCAATGATTTACAATATTCCCAGGAGTAGAACAATATGTACAATATGAGCCAGGGTTGCCTTCCCCATTGTGTGGCGTATTATTTGAATCTATTATTTCATCACTTGTATAACCACTAGCTTTAACATACGTTTTAGCGTCTGATATGGATGGTTTTATCATGAACATACCAATAATCAATAGTACTAATAAAATCTTCTTCATATATATCATTCCCCTCTAATAAAATATGAATTTAATGTTAAGATAGAAATTTCTCCTCTGTTAGCTGAGTTTCCAAAGTTAGAGATAGTTGAATTTTTATTTATTTCTAATTCATTTGCCACTTCTATGTAATTATTAGGCCAAACACTTTGCTTTGAACTTGCTCGAGACTTATAACCTACTGTATTTAATAATATAGTTATCGCTTCACTATACTTTACTTCATTATTAGGCTTAAATAATCCATTTCCATACCCATTTATAATTCCATTTTCATATGCATAATTTATAGATTTATATGCCCAATGATTTTCAGGAACATCAGTAAACGCATTATTCTTTACTTCATAATTACTTAAATCTACTTTTAGCATACTTAATGCGATTGAAGTTAATTCTGCTCTCGATAAAGTTTTAGCCGGTTTAAAAGTTCCATCTGGATATCCTGAAATTACCCCATATGAATTTAGCATTTTTACGGCTAGTTCATATTTTGTATCCTTAACATCCGTAAATTTTTCTGCCGATGCTGATGTGGCTTCTGAAGATAACTTTAAATTTTTGCTTGCTAATACTTTATCATCTTTTTTCATAATAGCAAAAACTGTAACTTTCATGCCATCGTTAGGTATTTTTACACTATACAAATAACAATACGGTATAGGTTCTAGATTTAATTTGTCAATATATTGTTCAAGCATTAAGCCTGTCTCACTGTTTGATGTGCTTGTATAAAATGAAACATCTTTAAGGCTCTCATCATCAGATGAGCCTATCATCTGGACATATACATCTAAAACCCCTTTATATTGATCATATATTGTAGATATACATGAAATCTTTGCTGTCGCCCCATTTACAACATATCTAAAATTATATTCATACGAAACCGGCTTATTATTCTCATCTACTAATTGTACACTGAAATAATAAGATTCTGGTACTTTAATTGCCGGAAGCTTTATTGTTAATTCCTTACTTTTATTGGCTTTTAATGTGATTTCTTCGCCATATTGTTGATATAGTTGTCCATCATCAAAAGTAGGAAGACGCTTATAAAAATTAATTCTTGGTCTCACTTTAATATCATTCTTAAATGTAGACTTTACATTTATATACGCAGTAGGTGATTCACCTATATCAAAATACGGTCCCGACATAGGCCCCTCAAACTCATCTATTTTATAGTAATGAGTCTTTTTTATATCACTAATCTCTAAGAATTCTGTAACATTACTATTTCCCATCCATATTTCATCAATATGCTGTGGCGATACTAACTCTAAAGCATTATCAAATATTTTCAAAACCAAGGTATACTCTCCAAAAGGAAGATTATCATTTAAAATTTCATACTCATATCCTATTAATTTATTTTCCTTAGCACCTAAACTAAAGGTAACTGGATTACTACTATGTGCAACAACATACGTTTGTTCACTTTCATTATAAACTTTTTTAGGGACTAAATATAGCATATACTTAAGCTCCTCATAGTACCTTCCATCTAAATTAGTAATCTCAAAGGTACCGAAGATCCTATTCTCATGGATATTTTCTACACTAAAATCATCAATGCTAAAAATGTTACATGCGGTATCTGCAAATGAGTAAGATGTCAAACATATAACCGCAAAAAACAAACAAAGTATAAACTTTTTCATATTTCAATGTTCCTTTCTTTAAAAAACTTTGGTTTACATAATTAAGCTTGTTGTTTCCATTATACCTCTTTAACGGCACCATGTCAACGTTTTCGCCACTTAGTCATATAAAACCACATTTAAAATATCGGCATGTTTTTACCTAACTTTATGATTATTGTATTAAAATGAAATTAAATTGTAAATACTGAAATAATTTTTTATATTGAAATATTTGAATAAAATTGGTAACATATACGTGTTAAAGCTTAATAAAATGAATGTTTAATTTGTTTTTCGTTGGCAATTTATTGTCAGAATGGAGGTTTTTTATGAATTCGCGTGAAAAATTTTGGAGATTTATAGATGAAAATATTTTTTTAATTTTTGCTATAATTGTTACCCTACTTTCTTTAATAATAAGAATAACTTTAATAGACTTCCAAACGACGGATTACGTTTCTTTTTTACTTCCTTGGTATGATGACCTTTATGACTTAGGAGGTCTTTCGGCATTAAAATATAGCATTGGTGATTATAATGCTCCTTATTTAACTTTAGTAGCTCTACTTACCTACCTCCCTTTTCCCCCCCTATACTCTATAAAGGCATTATCCATATTTTTTGATTACATGCTTGCACTATCTTGTATGATGTTTGTGCACAAATTGTTTAAAGAACATAAGAACAGAGGATTATATGCCTTTATTACTTATGTCATCGTAGTTATGCTACCAACTGTAATTTTAAATTCGTCAGCTTGGGCACAATGTGATTCAATATATACCACATTTTTAGTGCTTTCATTTATGTACTTAATAGATGAAAAGTACTTTAAATCGTTTATACTCTTAGGTATCTCATTTGCATTTAAACTACAATTTATTTTTCTTCTTCCGGTATATATATTAGTTTATATAAATAAGCGTAATTTTTCAATTCTGCACTTTATGCTTATCCCTCTTGCGAACTTTGTGCTATGTATCCCTGCAATGCTTGCCGGGAGAAGCATACAAGACTGCATGTCAATTTATATAAACCAAACAAAAACGTATTCTCACTATATAAGCATGAACTTTGCCGGAGTGTATAACTTGTTCTTAAAAGGCGAAAATTTAATATATACACCTAATGAATCACTTCCAAAATGGGGAACGTTATTTACGATTTTTATCTTTATATTTTCAGCATTTATAATATTTTTAGTAAAAAGGAAATTAACGAAAAAGGAAATAGTAAGCTTAGGGTTATGGTGTGTACTGACATCAGTCTTTTTCTTACCACACATGCATGACAGATACATGTTTTCAGCCGATATACTTAGTATAATTTATTTAATGCTAAATAAAGAAAAATGGTTTATCACGGTAGCTGTAAATTTCGTTTCACTATATTGCTACTTTGCATTCCTCTTTGAAAATGTGAGTATCCCAATTGCATATGTAAGTGTTTTATTATTCGTTGTAATTTGCATTTTAACCAGAGACATAATTAAATCATTATTTTCTTCAAAACAAGGCATCTAATTTCTAACAAAGAAACCGGCGGTAATCATCATTACCACCGGTTTCTTTGTTGGCCGACTCATTTTTATACTAGCTTTAATCTTTCATATGCAGGTAGTAAAATCTTTTCATATCTGCTGTAAATATACTTTTTATAAAACTTCCTATCTAATTCTGTTATATATGGTATACTTTCAATAAGACCTTCTATATCTATTTTAGGTATCATAGGAACAAGTTCCAATAATGCTTTATTGCATCCTTCATACTCTAACTTATTAATAAAACTATAATAATTTATTTTTTCTCCATTTTCTTTTATTGCCGACTGTGGAAATTGAAAAATTCTAGAATTTAACTCCTTTTCATCTGACAATACTTTCTTTTTTATACTTCCATCAGCTTGTGGTAAAAGGCAGCTACCGCAATCATATATAGGAGCAATTTCTGACTTTTTATTCTTAGAGTCATATAAAAATCCCCAATTGCCGTTGTGTCTATCAAAGTTACCCAATAAAGCATCTACTATAAACATTCTCCAAAAATGTTCTAATAAAATTTTAGATGGCACAAATCCTTGCTTATCAATTGTTTCAATTATATCAAATAGTTCCGTTCCCATTCCATTATGCTCCGAATCTATAACTGTATTTTTTATAGAGCAAAAGTCATACAAAATTTTTCCATCCGCAGTAAAGTCTTCACATGCACAAACTATTTTTGTTTTATTACTTACTGTGAAAGTACCAAGCAATGTGTTTTGAGCTTTAATACCCAGCATATTAAATATATTACATGCTATATGTTCGCTAATACAACTATTCGTATAAGACAACTCAGTAGGTTTCTTTTCAGCAGAGGGTGGAAATTTAAGCATATACTGTTTATCATTATATAAAATTGCTATCTTTTTTCCGTTTGCACCATTATACGCCTTTGTAAGTACCCTTTCACAATTTGTAAAATCAATTTCTTTTTGCATCTATTTTCCCCCCCATAAGAATTTATTTCTTAAATATTCGGCATGTTCATGCGTTATTTTACCATCATCTATCTCAGCTATGTTTATACTGCTATATAATTCTCCCCATAAACAGTCAAGCAATGTTGACTTTTCTTTTACGCCTTTTTTATACTCATCCAAGTCATGTTGAAGGTATTTAGGAAGCCCTACTTCGTATGATTCTTCCATTTCTTTTTGCAAAATAGAATCGCGTACCAACATTTCCATATTAACATTAAGGGCTTTTGCTATTTTATATATAGTCTCAGCAGTGCATTTTTCTATTCTTGTTTTTCCACTACAAATATCAAATATCGTAGTATGCGGAATATTCGCTTCTATCGCTAATCTATACTTAGTTATGCCATATTTTTGAAGCAATTCTACTAATCCCATTTTTATCCCTCCTTATCTATAGTATATCGCCGTACCGACACAATGTCAATATTCCTAAAACAAGGCATCTAATTTCTAACAAAAAAATCGGCGGTAATCATCATTACCACCGGTTACTTTTTAACTAAATCCTCTTTTCACTTCTAATCACATTATCTCTAACTCTACACACTCCATAAAGCTTTCCTTCTATATAAATCCTATACATTCCGTCCGGCATATTCGTTTTTAGTTTAATTCCGTTTATGTACTTTCTTCCATCTTCCTCATTTAGCTCTATTATACTAAATTTCCTTAACGGAATCTCTAAATCTAAGATATATTTTTCTTTATTTTTCTCAAGTTCAGATAATTTTACAGCAGTATCAATAGTAAAACCACCGGCTTGTACTCGCTTAAGTGCCGACATAGTCGCACCACAGCCAAGCTTCTCGCCTATATCCTTGCATAAAGTTCGAATATATGTACCTTTAGAACAATGCACCTTAAAGGAGACTTTATTTTCTATGACTTCAATTTCCTCAATGTCAAAAATCTCGATTTCTCTAGCTTCTCGCTCAATAACTTTCCCTTCTCTGGCTAATTCATAAAGCTTTTTACCATTTATCTTTAACGCGGAATACATCGGTGGAACTTGCTTTTGTTTTCCAATAAAAGACTTTATTGCATCTTCTATTTCATCTTTGGTTATATTAACAGAATTTTCTTCTAATATATTTCCCCATATATCCTCTGTATCTGTAACTATTCCTAAAGTAAGTTCAGCAACATAAGTTTTGTCGTCATGTTCCATATACTCTATAACCTTAGTAGCCCTATTAATAGCTATCGGAAGAACACCGGTAGCATTAGGGTCTAATGTACCGGTATGTCCTACTTTTCTTGTGGCAAAAATTTTTCTTATTCTGTTCACAACATCATGAGATGTTTGACCTTTTTCCTTATATACATTAATAAAACCGTCCACAGTTTTTCATCACTTCCATATACTTTTCTAATTCTCCTGTTTTGATGGAGACATTTCTCTTAATTTCTCCACAATTCCAGGTAATATACCCAAAACATATTCAATATCTTCTTCTTTTGTTTCTGCACCTAGTGTAAGTCTTAATGAACCATGTGCTGTTCCTTGGTCTAATCCAAGTGAAAGTAACACATGCGATGGATCAATTGTTCCTGAGCTACAAGCAGAACCGCTCGAACCGAAAACACCCTTCATATTTAACATTAATAGTAGGGACTCTCCCTCAATAAAGCTAAATGAGAAATTTGTATTTCCCGGAAGCCTCTTAGTTCTATGTCCATTTAATCTAACATGTGGAATATTGTTTAACACCCCGTTTATTAGTTTCTCTCTTAATGCAATTATTCTGTTTGTATTTTCATCAAAATTCTCGTAAGCAAGTTCAATCGCCTTACCCATTCCAACAATTGCGGGTACATTTTCTGTTCCGGCACGTTTTCCTTGCTCTTGACCGCCCCCGTGAATTAAGCTGTCTATTTTTGTCCCCTTCTTTATATATAACGCTCCTATTCCCTTTGGTCCATAAAATTTGTGTCCCGACATAGATAGCATATCTATTCCCAAGTCTTTAACATCTATTCTTAAACTTCCAACCGCTTGGACTGCGTCCGTATGGAAATAAACATTATGCTTTTTCGCAATTTCAGCGATTTCTTTTATTGGTTGAATTGTACCTATTTCATTATTTGCAAACATTACAGATATTAAAATCGTATTATCTTTAATTGCATTTTCTAGCTCATCAAGCCTTACTTGGCCATTCTCATCTACTCCAAGTAATGTTACTTCAAAACCGTGTTTCTCTAAAAACTTGCAAGAATTAATTATTGCAGGATGCTCAATAGATGTTGTTATTATGTGGTTTCCTTTATTCATATTTGCAAAAGCAATTCCTTTAATTACCCAGTTATCTGCTTCACACCCACCGGCTGTAAAATATATTTCATTAGGTGTTGCCCCTATTGCTTTAGCAATTCTCTCTTTAGCTAAATCTACTGCTCTTTTATTCTCCTGTCCCAATTTATATATAGAAGACGGATTACCGAAACTTTGTGTAAAGAACGGCATCATTTCATCTAAAACTTCCTTTTTTACATAGGTAGTAGCTGCGTGGTCCAAGTAAACATTTTTCTCCATATATACACACTCCTCGTATAATATGTTTATAAGGTCAAAAACAACTATATAAACATACCCTTTC